>JAOZOT010000117.1:7087-9493 GCA_029933115.1 Anaerolineae bacterium
CGTAGTGTTTCACCAACCCCTGAATCTTGCCTCCGGCATCGCGGCCTCGGTGTTGGCAATGGTGCTCGTGCTGGAGACCCGCCGTGTCCGGCGGGGCCTGACTTGAAGGGGCACCCCTTGCCTTTCAGCGGCACGGTGAAGTCAGATGGAGTGGATATTCAGCGCGTTCCTCGTAGTCTCTGTGATTCACATGGGGGAAGAGTACTTCTACCCAGGTGGTTTCATGGACGTTATGAAGCGTCTCAATCCCAAGTTTGCACCGCTGCTGACTACGCCGGTGGCGGTTATCATCAACGGCTTGCAGGTGCTGTTGTGCATTGTGGCAATTGCGGTGGGGAGAAAGGCGCTTATCTTCAGCATGTCGGTAGCGGCCCTGCTCTTCGTCAACGGCTTGATGCACCTCATGGGGTGCGTCAGGGTAAAGGGATATGCGCCCGGTGTAATCACCGGGGTCCTGCTCTATATGCCGCTTTCCCTGTACGCTTATTACCACTTTATCGCTTCAGGTCAACTAACGCCACACGGTTGGCTATTCAACGTCTCGGGGCTCGACGCCGTGGAACTGGAGCTGATAAACAACCGGAGGTTCCGCATAGGAACTGACGAGCCTCAACGGTTGATAGCAGCCATTCAAACCGCTCGCCGGCTGGCAGGCCAATCAAGCTGACGGGCGCCTTCGCCCGCAGCGCATCGGCCCGTCGTCAGGCGCACCATAAGTGTTGTAGAGGACCGGCAAGCAGGCGCGACCTATCAGGCGATTCCCGGCCGACTGCCTTTGGTGCGGGCGTGCGTGGCGCATCTTGCCGGCAATCGCTTTTGAAGGGAGAAGGAGGTGCAGTGGATACACGGATACGCTCATGGGTGAAGTCAATCACGTGGCGAGTCCTGGGGATCGTGCTACTTGGGGTGATCTCGTACCTCATTACCGGAGACTGGCAAGAGATGGCTACGATCACGGTCATATTCCACCTGATTCGTGTCATCCTGTATTACTATCACGAGCGTGTGTGGGAACGTGTTTCATGGGGCAAAGTGAAACACCCGCTGGCGGTGTTGCCTGTGAACCAGGAGTTGAGCCCCGAAGATCTGGAACAGGTGAGGAGCAAGCTGAAGGCCCTTGGCTATCTCGACTAGCTCACCCTCCCCTTTCTGCAGCGGAGGGAGAGGAAGAGCTCTCACCGGGGTGGATCTTTCACTGCAAGGCCCGGACGTGAACGCCCGGGCTGAAAATCCGGCCCCGGAAGGGGCCTTGCCCTCTTCAGCGCCGGGCAGCTATGCCACAGAAAAACCTACCCTTGAAAGAGGGGAAGGCCGGGGTGGGGATGGGCGAGGTACTATCGGCCGGCAGCGGGGAGATCTACCGGAGCGGTTCACAAAGCCAGCTTCGAGGGCCCCGCCGAAGCAGGCCCCGGCTCGGAGAGGAGGTCCCTTCGCCAATGAATCTCGCCGCGAGCCCGATGCTTCCAGCGCCAGATGAGACCGGCGGGGTAACCGGCCATCTTGGCCAGGTCACCCACCAGCCGGATGACAGGCACCCAGAGGATGGCCTCCAGGCGTGAAGCGTGAGAGGTGAAACGCGAAGAAAAAAGATGCCGATAAGGAGTCCAAAGATACAGAACTGCCCCCGGCAGCAGAGGAATCAGCAGCAACGGGGAGCACAACAGGCCGGCCGCCAGCAGGCCGGCGGCCACCAGGTAGACGCTGTAACGAACAAAGTGCCGCCTCCGCCACAGGTCGGCCTTGCCATCTCCCCGGGCATAGTTGAAATACTGACGCCAAAAAGCCCGCAGGCTCCCCCGAGGTCGAAAGTAGACCACAGCCTCCGGTACGAAAGGGAAGGGGCCGTAGAGGTCCCGCAGGCGAAAGTCGAAAATGAGGTCCTCGCAGTAGTCCAGCCACTCGGGATACCCCCCCACCTTCTCCCAGGCTTCTTTGAGGAAAGCCACCGAGCGACTGGAGGGGAGAAACCTGGTCGGCTCGATCTCCGACAGCGTTGGCAGCACGGTGGCACCCATAGCCGCCTCAAATGCGGTCTGGGGGTCGGGCACGAACCAGCCGCTGACCACAGCCGGCGGGTCGTCGCTCTCAAAGGGGGCGGTCAATTCGGCCAGCCAGCGGCGCGACAGCCGGACACCGGCATCAGTGCTGGCGATGAGCGGTCCGCGAGCGAGCTCGATGGCTGCGTTGCGCCCCTGGGAGATGTTGTAGCCAGGGCGCACCAGCAGCCGGATGGTCACAGGGCTGCTCTGGGCGAAGGTCTCGATGCAGGCTACTGTGCCGTCGGTGGAACCGCCGTCCACGATGACCACCTCGTCGGGCCGGCGGGTCTGGGCGACCAGCGATTCCAACAAAGGGACGATGGTCGCCTCTTCGTTTCTGACGGTGATGATCACAGATACTTTCATC
>JAOZOT010000118.1 GCA_029933115.1 Anaerolineae bacterium
CGTGGATCCAGTATATCACGCAACGTATCGCCCAGCAAGTTGAAAGCCAGCACGCTGATAAAAATGGCCAGTCCGGGAAAAGTGGAGATCCACCATTGATCCAGAACGTAGCTACGCCCCTGGCTGACCATAAGACCCCAGTCGGGAGCCGGGGGCTGCGTGCCCAGGCCGATGAAGGCCAGGGAGCCCTCGGCCAGGATCACCGTGCCGAAATCAATGGTGGCCTGCACCAGAATAGGCGTCACGCAGTTGGGCAGGATGTGGCGCAGGATGATGACCCTGTCAGACACACCGATGGAGCGAGCCGCTTCCACGAAGTATCGCTCACGCAGAGAAAGCGTAACCCCCCGCACCAGACGGGTGTACCACGGCCACCAGGAGATGGCAATAGCAAGCATGGCGTTGGTCAAGCCAGGCCCCAGCGCAGCGACGATGGCCACCGCCAAAAGGAGAGACGGAAAAGCCAGAAAAAGGTCCGTCAAGCGCATGATGAGGTTGTCCAGCCATCCCCCCACGTACCCGGCCAGAGCTCCCAGAGGCGCTCCTACCACCACGGCCAGAATCACCACGATAAGAGGCACCTGCAAGGCAATGCGGCTGCCGATAATAATGCGGCTCAGGACATCCCGGCCCAACTGGTCGGCCCCCAACCAGTATTTTGCCGAAGGCGGATCGAAACGCTCCGGAACGTTTGTGCGCCCCTTTCCCTGCTCTGGGTAGGGGGCAATCCAGGCCCCGAACAGGGCCAGGACCACCAGAGCGACAATGACCAGCACGCTGAAGAAAGCCAGCGGGTCTCGCAGGATCACACGAACCGTGTAGCGGAGACGCCGATGAGCCAGATGTCCGGGCTGACGGTCCTGACTCCCACCGGCAACGACATCACTCACTTGCACCCGGTTAACTCCTCCAACCTTGCCTCAATCTGCAATCCACTGAATCCCGACCGCCCTCAACCCAGGCTGATGCGCGGATCTATCCACGCCTGCAAGAGGTCCACAATCAGATTGATGACGACGTACCCCACTGCGGCAAACAGGGTCACCCCCATGATAGCCGGATAATCCACTTTCAGCAACGAATGGACGGTAAAAGTCCCCAAGCCCGGCCAGTTGAAAACTAGTTCTACGAAGAAGGTGCCTGTAAGAGCGTAGGCCAGGCTGAGGCCGACGACGGTCAACGTCGGCCCTAGCGCATTCTTCAAAGCATAGACGCCGGTGACGAACAGGTCTCTCACCCCGTAGGCGCGGGCGGTACGGATATAGTCCTGGCTCAGCACCTCCAGCATAGTGGCCCGCGTCATACGGGCCACAAGCCCCGTTGGATAGGCAGCCAATGTGGCCGCAGGCAAGACGATGTGCCAGACCGCATCCTTGAAGGCCACCCAGTTACCTGTGACCAACGAATCGAACAAATACAGGCCGGTGATAGGCTCAATAGGGTGAGTAAAACGCAAAGTTGTATCCAAGCGACCGGTGATAGGGAACCATCCCAGGTGGCGATAGAAGATAATCTGGAGGAGCAGGGCCAACCAGAAGGCGGGCAAAGAGACCCCCACCAGAGACAGAACCCGTACCAACACATCGAAGGGACTGCCCTGAAGGCGAGCCGAGAGAACTCCCAGGATAACACCTACCACTGTGGCCATGGTCATGCCCACGGCGAGCAACTCCAGAGAACTGGGCAGGCGCTCGGTGATCTCTTGAACCACCGGCCGCTTGGTAGCGATAGAGGTCTGCAAGTCGCCACGCAGCGCATCCCTGAGATAGTAGAGGTACTGGATGTACAGGGGCTTGTCCAGGCCCAGCTTTATTGTTATCGCTTCTATTTGCTCTGGGCGGGCGCGAGGCCCTATGTAGAGGGCTGCCGGGTCAGATGGCACAACACGCGCCAGAGTGAAGGTGATGACAGAGAGCCCCAGCAACACCAGAGCAGACATCACCAGTCGTTTCAGGATGTAATCGAGCTTGGCCAGCATAACTACAGTTGCCCCCTGATTCAGCAGAGCACAAAAGCTCACAGCGGATTGCCGAATCCGCTGCCAAGGGAAAAAATTGGGTTTTGGGCGGCGAAACCGCCGCCCAAAACATTTCTTTTCTTCCCCTTATGGGATCCATGTCCCATCCGAAGCCCCATCCACATTGGCGTGCAAACCTGCCTCACCTGGGGGAAGAAGGTTGTCATACATTGTGAGTATCTCTACTGCGCCATGCGGATCGGGTAGAAGAAAGTGCTGAAGGGGTAATTGGCGTTGTATTCGTAACCTTCGAGGTAGGTAGGCACGGGCCGGAACACACTCGTATCGTACAGGAACAGCGCAGGGGAATCTTCCACCAGGATGTTCATGGCCTTGATGTACATCTCCTGTGCTGTCTCTGGATCCGTTGCGGTCAACTTGAGGGCCTCGTTGATCAGGTTGTCGTACTCCTCATTGCAATAGTAAGCCAGGCTGAAGAAAGGCTTCTCCTCGCATTTGAACATGCTGGAGAGGTTGTCGTAGCCATCGCTGATCGTGGGCCACCAGAGGAGCAGGAACATATCCTGAGCCTCAGTGGGGTCGCCTTTCGCCCACTCCCACTGCTGGGCCCAGAGCATAGGGCGAATCTCCACCTCTATCCCAAGGTCTGCCAGGGCATCCTTAATCACGGGCGCAAAGCGTTCCTCGTTGAGGTTCTCCGCCGCGTGCGTGAGCACCAGGCTGAAACCACCATCGGGGTATCCGGCCTGGGCCAGCAATTCTTTGGCCTTGTCGAGATCGTAAGTGTACTGGAACACCTCATCGCTGTAGGGCCAGAGGCCATGAGGGACAGGACCGCGTGCCTGCTGCCCCAGCCCACCCGTGCCCACCTCTACAACGTCGTCGTAAGGGATAGCGTAGGCGATAGCCTGGCGCACCAGTTTGTTATCCAACGGCGGTTTCTTGGTGTTCATAAAGCCCACATAGTTAAAGAGGGTAGCGTCCTCGTACACTACAAAGTCGGGATTGGTACGAAAGTCTTCGAGGGTTTCCACCGGCAGAGACAGAGCCAGGTCCACTTCTCCACCCTCGAGCATCTGGGCCTGGACGACCTGCTCAGGGACAATGCTGATGACCACTTTGTCGAACTGGTTATCTTCCCAGCCGCCCCAATAGTCCTCGAACCGAGTGAGAACTATTTCTTCATCAGGGGTATAGCTCTCCAGCATCCAGGGGCCCGTGCCCGCTTCGTACCCGGCCTCGAACCACTCAGAGTCCTTAGCGGCAGCCGCAGGGCTCATGATCCAGGCCGCGTAGGTGGAGGCAGCAACGCGGTCCAGTGGATAGGGTGTGGAGAGGGTGATCTTCACCGTCATCTCGTCTACCGCCTCGATGGCGTCCACCATCCACCAGATCCACGCAGCTCCGGTATCCATGTCAATGGTGCGTTGGATAGACTTGACGACTGCATCGGCGGTCAGAGACTCACCATCGTGGAACTTGACCCCGTCGCGGAGATGAAAAGTCCACGTCAGTCCATCCTCCGAGACCTCCCAGCTTTCGGCCAGGGCCGGCTTGAAGGTGCCGTCGGGGTTAATCCAGATGAGCGGCTCGTAGATGTTGGCCATATAGAGAGCCTCGGTGGAAAAAGAGGCGCTGGGGTCCCAGGTAGTCACTGAGGCCGTGGCTGCGACACGTAGAATCTTGGGCTGCGCCTCTTTGGTGGGAGGTACCTCTGTCGGCGTTGGGGGAGCGGCCGTCTCTGTAGGTGGAGCTTCCGTAGGCGGGGCCTCCGTAGGTGGAGGCGTGGGTGACGGGGTTGCCTTGGGTGCACACTGAGTCAGGGCCAGGCTGAGCAGGCCCACAAGCAGAAGAAACATCAAACGCTTCATGGCTTCCTCCTCCTTAAAATTTAGATAATATGAACCGGCACACCGACCTATATCTATTATACCGCAACTCTATAACTCGGCTCTGACACCAACTCTTACATCAAGGTCGAGTCAACAGGTTTTCACCCCTGGTTGCATATAACCTGAGCCTGTGTTATAATTATTGTCAAATTACCATAACGTGAGCAGGCCGCGAACAGCGAGTCGAAAATGAACGCTGACAGAGACCAAGAACTGGAAGTACTGATTCGAGCTCGATATCCCATCATTTACGTCGTCTCTTGGGAAGAACGACGGGTGGAGGAGAGCCTGCGCCAGGTGGCTGCACGGCGCAAGAAGAAGCTATATGGCTGGACGGTGACCAAAGGGGTCTTTTCACTGGACAGCCTTAAACCGGTGAGCGTGGACCCCGGCGCCAAAGACCCTATCCAGGCTCTGGAGTACGTGGCCTCCTCCCGCGAGTCAGCTATTTTCGTCCTCAAGGACTTTCACCCCTTTTTGGATGAGATGCGCTCTTCTCACAACAACGTGGTGGTCGCCCGCAAGCTGCGCGATATCGCTACCGAACTGAAGGAGAGCCGCAAGACTTTGGTTATCCTCTCCCCTGTCCTGCAATTTCCCCCTGAACTGGAAAAAGACATCACCGTCCTGGACTACGCCCTGCCCACCTTGGAGGAACTGGACCAGTCCCTGGAACGGGTCATTCGCTCCGCCAGGAGTCAAGCCTCGGTGAAGCTGAAGCTGAGCGAAGAGGAGCGAGAGAGGGTCCTCAAAGCCGCACAAGGGTTGACCTGCACAGAAGCGGAGAACGTATTTGCCAAGTCCCTGGTGATGGCCGGCAAGCTGGACCTGGACATCATCGTCGCCGAGAAGAAGCAGCTCATCCGCAAGTCGCGCATTCTGGAGTACTACGAATCCACGGAGAACTTTGATTACGTGGGAGGCATGGCTGCGCTCAAGGAATGGCTGCGCAAACGGGGGTTGGCCTTCAGCGAACGGGCACGGCACTTTGGCCTGCCAGCGCCCAAGGGGTTGCTGCTACTGGGAGTGCAAGGAGCCGGTAAAAGTTTAATAGCCAAGGCCGTAGCCAGCCAATGGCAGTTGCCTCTACTCAAGCTGGACATGGGACGAGTGTTCAGTGAACTGGTGGGCTCCTCAGAGCAGAACATGCGCACCGTCCTGAGCACCGCCGAGTCGGTGGCGCCTTGCCTGCTCTGGCTGGACGAACTTGAGAAGGGCCTGGCCGGCACGGCCAGCTCTCACCGCTCCGATGCCGGCACTGCGGCCCGCGTCTTCGGCAGCCTGCTGACCTGGCTCCAGGAGAAAACAGCCCCCGTGTTTACAATCGCCACAGCCAACGACATCAACCTCTTGCCCCCTGAAGCCCTGCGCAAGGGGCGCTTCGACGAGATTTTCTTCATTGACCTGCCAGACGCTCAGGAGCGCCAGGAGATATTTGCCATCCATTTGGCCAAGCGGGGGCGAGACCCAGAGCGTTTTGACTTGGTCACACTGTCCCAGGAGACAGAGGGCTTTAGCGGAGCCGAGATCGAACAGGTGGTCATCTCCGGCCTCTACGATGCCTTCGAGGCCGGACGGGAGTTGGAGA
Organism: Anaerolineae bacterium; assembly: GCA_029933115.1. Classification (GTDB taxonomy): domain Bacteria; phylum Chloroflexota; class Anaerolineae; order E26-bin7; family E26-bin7; genus E26-bin7. The sequence goes on from JAOZOT010000118.1 coordinate 5,459, forward strand.
CCCAGGACCTCCTGCGGAACATCGCGGCCACCGTGCCCCTGTCTCAGACCATGAAAGCCCAAATAACGGCCCTGCGCGATTGGGCCTGCACCCACGCCCGCCCAGCTTCGATCCGCAAATAGCCATCACTTGAACAAAAACGCCAACGTCCAGTAGCGAGAAGACATGAGCTTTTTGTTGCGCCCTCCACTTTCACTATATCAAAATAATCGGACCGTCATCAACCGTGCCCTCTCGGCCGTCTGGCTGAGCAGCCTGGTCTGGCTCACCCTGGGAGCGTTGCCGGCCTATCCGGCCCGGTGGCGGGCAGTCATCGCCGCCGGTGTCCTGACTGTGGGCCTCTGGACAATGGAGGGAGCGTTTTACATAGCCATGCTGGCTTTGCTCTACCCCCTTTACCACATCTCTATCTATGTGATGGTCCTTTTCCTGGCTGCGGCCATATTGCTGAGGCCAATCATCGTCACTCATTTCAGCCAGACCCTTCTGGTCATTTCGGTGCCGCTCCTGGCTCAGGTGCACCTGGAGGCTGTGCCGGCCTTGCTGGCCGGCCTCCTGTGGGGAGCGGAGGGCGGAATGTGGGTAGGAGGGCTGGCCGCCCTGTGGTTCAAGCTGCTCGGCGGGATGAGTGGGTTGGACACCGACCTGGGGGTTTTGGTCCGTTCCTCCTCCTCGTTGAGCGCCGGTGCGATCATAGACCGTTTCCACACGGCTAATTCCCTTGAGACTTTGCAGCGTTTGGTGGAACCTTTCGCGCCTTCCTCTACGGTGGCCCTATCTCACCTGCTGCAAATCCTGGCCTGGGGTATGGCGGGCTATATGGTGGGAGGGATGGTCAGGCGAGGGTGGCTGGATGAACAAGGGCTACTTGGCCGTGTGTTCTGCCTTGTGATTGGGGCAACTCTCTTCGTGGCCGGCAACCTGTGGGTTCCGGTCTGGTTGGAGTTGCAACCCGAAACGAACTTGACAGCCCCGGGGATTTGGAGTGCCGTGATGGACAGCCTGTTCGCCATATCAGTCGTGGCCCTCCTCGACGGCTGCTACCGCCTTCTCAATCGCCCGCTACCCGCCAGACGAAGGCGCAAAGCACGCGGAATCGCACAAGGGCGGAAGACACGGAAGCGGGTGGCACCTGAGAGCCCCGAGCCTTTGCCTCTCTCTCACAAGATCCCTGAGCCGGCGCCCTCCGACCAAGACGACGACATTATCATGATCGAGCTGGATTAAAGATGAGCCTTCGTCAAGAAAGACCCTATCGCACGCGAGTCAGAGAGCGTCAATACCGTCATTACAACACTGCCTCCATTGCCTCCGGGCTGGTGATCGTGGCTGTGGCTTTGGCTCTGTTTGTCCTGTTTCCCCTGGATTGGATGCGTACCCCCTCAGTCACCGTGATTGTAGATCAGGGCTTTTTCTCTCCCAACAATGACGGCAGTCAGGACACAGTGACCGGCATCTACACCCTGTCCGAGCTGGCCACAGTCAGCGTAGAAGTGCAAGATGCGGCCAACCGGGTAGTGCGTACTCTGCTGAAGGAGCAGAAGCAAAGCTCGGGCCAACACTTTGTGACCTGGGATGGTCGCGACGAGATGGGGCAGGTGGTGGCCGATGGCACGTACCGCCTGGTAGTGAGGGTCAAGGGCACCCTCCGTACCTCAACCCATCACGCGCAGGTCACAGTGGATACCCAACCCCCGCTGCTTCGCCTGGCCAACCTGCCGGAGAATCTCAAGGTCAAAGACCCGCAATTCACCATCCAAGGCATCGCCGACCCAGAAGCCCTGGTCTGGGTCAACGATGACCCTCAGCCGGTGCCCCTGGGCGGTGGTGGCAGTTTCACCCTCCGCCGCCGCCTGGAAGAAGGCCCCAACAGCATAAAAGTCAGCGCCATTGACCAGGCAGGCAATGTGACTACCATAGTCCGTGAAGTCACCCTGGTCACTCGTCCCCCAGAAATCGCTATCGAGGCCCCTCACGACGGGTTGTGGACCAACCAGAAACTCCTCAGCGTTCAGGGCCGGGTGGAGCCCGGCGCCACTTTGAAAGTGAATGGGAACGAGGTGCTCATTGGGGCTGATGGCAGCTTCACCGCCGACGTCATGCTGCAAGAGGGAGAGAACGTCTTGCGTTTTGAGGCCACCGATGAAGTAGGCAATGTTTCCACCGAGGAGCGAATCGTCTATCTAAAGACCAATCCGCCAGCGGTCTCCATCAACATTGACAACTACCAGGTCGTTGACAAGCCATCGCTGCACCTGTGGGGACAGACAGAGGTGGGCACGACTCTGATGATCAATGGCCGGCCGGTGGCTCTTGACAGCCGAGGTAGGTTTCAGACCCTGCTCAACCTGGTGGAGGGTGAAAACGTCATCAAGGTGGATGTGCAGGACCGGGCCGGCAATGTGGCTACCCTGGAGCGGGTGGTGAAGTACGAGACAGGCAACCTGACGCCCGGCCTCCCCGCCGTCCTCACCGACCTGCCCTATCCGTTGTTGATCGGGGGAGGCGTCTTGCTGGGAGCCTTGTGGCTGGTTCTGGCTTACTGGCGACAGCCCGTGAGCGTCTCTCTGACTGCTGACCGACAAACCTTTTACCCCGGTCGTCCGGGAGAGGGCGAGGTGATCATCCTCTCCCTCGGATTGTCCAGGACGGCCTCTACTACCGTAGAAGTCCTCGACGAGCAGGATCGGCCGCTGGCCACTCTGCTCTACCGCCGCCGACGGGACTCGGGGAACCACTACCTGGTCTGGGACGGCTATGACGACTACGGAAGGCCCGCTCCTCCCGGCTCGTACATTATCCAGGCTGTGGCCAGCACTCTGACGGCCACTGCCAGCAGCGCCGTGCAGGTCAACGTCGCCGCAGAGCCATCTGAGGCCCTCCCCGCCCGCCGCCGCAAAGTCGGCCGAGATCAGGTCATTGACCTGCGGAACTGGTCCAATCACAAGCGTCAATAAATCAGCAGCGAACTTTACGAGAGCCCCAGGCCGTTTGATAGCCTGGGGCTTTGCGTTTTCAGGCCAACAGCGTCCTTCTTCTGATAACACGCTGTCAGATTTTACAAACTTTGCCCCACCTCTCCACGAAATCTCCATAATGCTGTGCTATACTACAAGTAGAACAAAAGAGTCAAAGGAGGTTTGGACAATCATGTCAGAGCGGATTCAAGTTGCACAGCTTCAGAAAAAATGGCTGCTTGACGCCACCGTCTTCCTGAGCGGCCTCGTGGCCGCACTATCGGGTATCTATTTTCTCTTCGTACCCTCTGGTGGCTACCAGGGAGGGCGTAACCCGTTGTACGGCGTGACAATTCTCTTCAGCCGGCCCACCTGGGAGGTTCTGCACACCTGGGGCGGGGTACTAATGATCGCGGCCGCCGTCCTCCACCTGACCATCCACCGGCGATGGGTGAAGGTAATGAGCAAGTATACCGTGAAAGCCCTGTTCTCCAAAGAGGCCAGGCTATCCAAAGGTCCCCGGCTCAACGTGGCGCTCAACGCGCTGGTAGCCGTCAGTTTCCTGCTCACTGCCGTATCGGGCATCTATTTCCTCTTCGCGCCTTCGGGTGGCTTCCAGGGTGGCAGCAACGCCGGCTGGGACCCGATGTTCCTCTTTAGCCGGACGACCTGGGACCTGATCCACACCTGGGCGGGCGTGGTCTTTATCGGCGCAGTGGTAGTCCACTTTTGGATTCACTGGCGGTGGGTCAAGACTATGACCAAACAGTTCTTCTTGTCACTGCTGCCGCAGCCTGATCTGAGCGAGGCGCCGATAGAAGCTGGATTTTGATCCACACCCCAAGCGGATCTGCAATCCGCAACTATTAAAAACAGAAAGGATGAAAGGACAATGTTGAAGAAAATCGTGTTAGGTACGCTACTTATCGGCTTGATCGGCATCCTGGTGACCGGAGCTGTCATCAGGACGATGGACGGGATGGAGCGCGTGGCAGAGGCGCACGGCTATGGCCACGGACATGACCACGACGAAGCGGGCGAATGTGCAGAAGGCGAATCTGGTCAAGG
>JAOZOT010000585.1 GCA_029933115.1 Anaerolineae bacterium
CAACCTGCGGGAGGGGAGGTCTCCACAAAAGCGAAAGGCCACCCTGCACATTCATCTGGTGGCCTTCCCCGATCCGAGCTGGCGATGTCCTCAACCTGCTTCTGCCGGCGCTACAGCCTGGGAGGAAGCAGCACCCTCCTCACCCCTTCGCTCAGGGCGAGCTTGGCTCAGAGAGGCCTGCACTGCGTCGGCGTACTTGTCAACCGCCTCCTTGGCCCTGTCCAAACCTTTGAGGGCTTCTGTGCGTCCTCTCTCCACAACCCGGCTGACCTTGGGTTTGCTTTCCTCAACCTTCTCTTGGATCTTTGCCTGCAGAGCACGGAGCCGGGCTCGGATTTCGGCCCGGAGCTCTTTTCCCGAACGCGGGGCAAGGATCAGCCCCAGGACAACGCCGATGGTCAGCGCTATCATTCCGAGAACAACAGCCAAAAACACCGCCACATACAGCTTTATTATCCTCATCATCAACCCGACCTCCTGTTCAAGCAAGCAGGGCCTCAAATTCGGCCGCTTCGAGGGTCTCCACCTCGATTAAACGTTTGGCAATAGCCTCCAGCTTGTCTCTATATTTCGTCAGCACCTCTTTGGCCCTGTCGTGTGCTTCCTCGATCAAGCTCCGCACCTCGCTGTCAATCTCCTGGGCCACTGCCTCGCTGTAATCGCGCTGCTCGCCGATCTCCCGGCCCAGGAACACCAACTCTTCCTTCTGGCCAAAGGTCATAGGCCCCAGCTTCTCGCTCATTCCATATTCAGTCACCATCTTGCGGGCGAGGCGGGTGGCCCGTTCCAGGTCGTTGGCAGCTCCGGTGGTCACATCTCCAAAAACCAACTCTTCGGCCACTCGTCCACCCAACAGCCCGGCCAACTCGTCTTTAAATTTGGTGCGATGCTGCAGATAGCGATCGTCCTCAGGCAGAGGCAGGGTGTAACCCAGAGCCATCCCCCGGGAGATGATGCTCACCTTGTGCACCGGGTCACAGTGAGGTAGCACTTTCATCACCAAGGCATGACCGGCTTCGTGGTAAGCGATGATCTCTTTCTCCTCGTCGCTGATCAGGCGGCTCTTGCGCTCCGGCCCGGCCAACACCCGCTCAATAGCCTCTTGAAACTCTTCCATGCCGATGGCTTTTTTGTTGCGCCGTGCGGCAAGGATGGCCGCCTCATTCACCAGGTTCTCGATGTCGGCCCCCACGAAGCCGGGTGTCTGCTTGGCCAGAGTCATCAGATCAACGTCGGCGGCCAGGGGCTTCCCCCGCACGTGTACCTCCAGGATGGCTTTGCGCCCGTTCATGTCAGGGCGGTCCAACACCACCCGGCGGTCGAAACGGCCTGGCCGCAGAAGGGCTGGGTCCAAAATGTCAGGTCTGTTGGTAGCGGCCAGAATGATCACGTTAGTGTCCGTGTCAAAGCCATCCATCTCCACCAGAATCTGGTTGAGAGTCTGCTCGCGCTCATCGTGGCTGCCACCCAATCCCGCTCCCCGGTGGCGGCCTACGGCGTCAATCTCGTCCACGAACACAATGCAGGGGCTATTGCGCTTGGCCTGATCGAACAGATCGCGCACGCGACTGGCCCCCACTCCCACGAACATTTCCACGAACTCGGAACCGGAAATGCTGAAGAAGGGCACTCCAGCCTCCCCGCTGACGGCCTTGGCCATCAAAGTCTTGCCCGTGCCCGGTGCGCCCACCAGCAACACCCCTTTGGGAATACGAGCGCCCAGGGAGATGAACTTCTCCGGCTCTTTGAGGAACTCGACCACCTCCTGGAGCTCTTCCTTGGCTTCCTCCACCCCGGCCACATCGTCAAAGGTGACTGTAGGCTTGTCGCCGGTGAACATTCGAGCCCGGCTCTTGCCAAAGGAGAGGGCCTGATTGTTACCACTTTGGGCCTGCCGTATCAGAAAGTAGAACAAGGCGCCCACAACCAGCACAGGCAGGACACTGCCCAGAATAGTCAACCAACTGCCCCAACTGCTGGGGGGTTCATACTCTATGCTGACAGCAGCCAGTTGCTTATTGGTCACCCCCAGGTCTTGTAATATCTCGGTTACACCCACGCCGCTTTCTTTATGAGAAACGGCCGTCTCTTTTCTTTCCTTGTATTCAATCCTCAACGAGTCATCACCGGTGACGGTGATGCGTTCGACTTTTCCAGCTTTGATTTCCTCAGCCAACTGAGTGATAGGAATGCCCTCAGGCTTTTTCGATTGAGGGGAAATGCTAAAGATCAACGCTGCCACCGCTATCAAGATGAGCAAGTACACAAATCCGGTTCTAAACCATCCCGAACTCATTTCTCAGCCTCCATGTTACGCCTCTACCTCTCCTCCCAACCCTCCAATCCTATTATACCAGAAATCACCAAAATGTGCTAATGTTGAACAGCCTGCGAGACATTGCTTCTATGGGACGACTCGTATCTGCCCTATCAGGA
>JAOZOT010000586.1 GCA_029933115.1 Anaerolineae bacterium
TACTTGATAGGAGCGGCAGAAGCCGTTCATATAGGCTCTAAATTACGAGAGGTACCAAGGCCCCTTAAGTAAGGGGCCACAAAAATAGCAAACTCCGCTTCGAGCGGGGAAAACCGAATCGAAAAAGGCCACGAAGGTCTATCTCCAGGTAAGGGAATGCGCCGTCGTGGCTTTTTTTGTGACAAATTCCAGAAACCTTCCCCGGTGATGGAAGATCTGTTCGGGTGAAGCTACCGACTAAGAGGAAAAACCAAAAAACATGAAAAGAAAAGGAGGCATAAGGGATGCGCAGATGGATTTGGACATTGCTTACCATTTCGTTTTTACTTTTGATGGGTCTACTCCCATGTCAGGCCGAAGAGGCGGACGAAGGGGCACACGAGAAGGTAATCCCGCTGGGGAAAATTGTTGTAACGGCCACTAAGACAGAAAAGACGCTCGAAGATGTCCCTGGAAGTGTGACCGTTATCGACAAGGAGGAGATGAAGAAGAAAAACATAGAGACTGTGGACGACGTCCTCAATAGCCTTTCAGGGCTTTTTGTCAAGCGATCAAAGGGGCTTATGGATTCCACTACGTCTGTCCGCATGCGCGGATTTGCTGGCGATGAATATACTCTGGTGTTGATCGACGGACAGCCCCTCAACGACGCCTACACCGGCGGCGTGGAGTGGGGTGCGCTTCCTGTGGAGAACATCGAGCGGATTGAGGTGATTCGCGGCCCGGCCTCTGCGCTTTACGGCGGAAATGCCATGGGCGGTGTCATCAACATCATCACCAAGACACCGCAAAAGCTGGAACTTGAGGCCAGCGGCGGCTATGGCACCCACGATACCTACCGGTATCGCCTTTCCGCCGGAAACCGCTTCTGGGACCGGTTGAGCATCCGGCTTGGGTATGAAGAGGAAAGCACCGACGGCTACCCCACCATACCGGTCCGCAGGACCATTTCCAGCGGGACCGGGGATGTGTCGGGCGGCTACCCCATGAACGACAAGTACGGAGAACCCAAGTACTGGGTCGTGGGGGACAAGGGCGACAATGGGGCCCAACGCCGCTCCATCAACGGCAAGCTGAGCCTGGATTTTTCGGAGACGGGGAACCTCTGCTTCACGGCCTCGTCCGGCCGTTACGAATATGATTACGGCCCTCCCCACACCTACATGGGCACCTTCGAGGGCTATGCCATCGCGGGACCCAATAAACGGGCCCGGTTCCGGCCCAACGATTTCATCAGCTACACGGGGATCAGCCGAAACGACTCTGACGCGTACAGCCTGGCGTTTAAGGAGCTGTTCGGGCCTGTTGAAATCAACGCCCAGGTCGGCACTGTTCAGATTGACGACCGCTACACCCTGGAAACAGGCAGTGGATCGGATGACTATTACAACACCCCTGGCGAGCTCAAGATCACCGAGAGTGAGACCTGGTTCGGAGAGATCCGGGGGGATGTTCCTATGGGCCAATTCCACCTGTTGACCCTGGGGGTGTCTTACCGCACGGACGAGGCGGACACAAACGAATATGACATCCCCTTTTACCGCAGCTATTCCGGCAGAGGCCCGAGTACCTTCCATTCCGGCGGTAATTCCAGGACCTGGGCGGTCTTTGCTCAGGACGAGTGGCGGGTCTTTGATCCGCTGACCCTCTACCTGGGCCTGCGCTTTGATTCCTGGAAGGTATATGACGGGGCCTCGGGAACGCCCGGATCGGAAACACAATACGACAGTAATACCGAATCAGAGCTGAGCCCCAAAGTGGCGGCGGTCTGGAAGCCTCTTGCCAACACCGCCTTGCGGGCCTCCGTGGGCCATGCCTTCCGACCGCCCACCATCTATGAGCTTTACCGGACCTGGCAGTGGTGGTCAACCACATACCAGGGCAATCCGGATCTCAAGCCCGAGACCATGTGGGCTTACGAACTGGGCATCGAGCAGTACTTCTTTGACAAGAGGACCCGACTTTCCCTGACGGGCTATCGCAACGATATCGAGGATCTCATCTACTACCGAACTGAAGGATCCACCAAGATCCGAAGCAATGCCGGAAAGGCCCGGACCTACGGGTTGGAAATCGAGGCATCACAAAAGGTGACCGATTGGCTGACCCTCTGGACCAACTATACCTACACCGACGCCGAGATCATCGACAACCCGACCGAGCCCGAAAGCGAAGGCAAGCAAGTGCCCGGGATTCCCAAGCACACGTGGAACATTGGGCTCGATAGCCAGTATAAGTGGGTCAAAACAAGCGTCGTGGGACGGTACTTCAGCAAGATCTACAACGATTCCGACAACCGGGACACGGAAGAAGGCGTCTACGGTACCTATGAGCCTGCCTTCGTGGCGGACGCCAAGATAAGCGTGACACCCTTGAAGTGGATGGAGATCTCTCTGTCTGTAGATAACATCTTCGACAAGGAGTACTACGAGT
>JAOZOT010000587.1 GCA_029933115.1 Anaerolineae bacterium
CCTGAATTTTCAGACGCGCTCTGAGACGGAGTATTAACTTGGACCCACTGCCCAAGAAGCCGCCCCGATTCCAGGGCGGCTTCTTTTGTGCGCTCCATCTCCAATTCTCGACTCCATTGACTTCCACTGGGGGTTATGATATACTCCTTCCAGGAGGGTTGATGGTGGCAATGAGAAGGCGACCTCACTTGGCCAACCTGATTTGGATTGCGCTTCTGGCTGCGTCTCTGTCCAGTTGTGCGCCGGCACGGCCCAACCTCACCCCTGTCGCACCTCTGGTCGTGTCGGTCAGCTCGCCGACATTGGCTCCGACGGCTGAGCCCGTTCCCAGCGCCGCTCCTCCGCCTCATTCGCCAGCGGAGGTGCCTACCCCGCCCCCTCCACCCGCCACACCGACGGACACCCCGACCTCCACGCCCCTACCCCTGTCGCCAACGATGACCCCTACTCCCACTGTGCCCGCTTTCCACACCTGGATACGATCAACTTTCGCCGGTCAGGCGGTGCACACCCTGACCCTCCACCCCACCCAGGATCAGGTCATCTACGCCGGGCTGGGGTCGGATTTGCAACGGAGCACCGATGGCGGACACTCCTGGCAGAGCACCACCCAAGGGCTACCGACGCCACCCTGCGCTGAGGAAGGAGCGTGGCAGGTGACCGTCAACCCCGCTCGCCCAGAGGAACTCTACGCCTACTTCCCTGGCCGATCCCCCTGGCTTTTCCAAGATTGCCCGGCTGTGCTGGCCCGCTCTGACGACGGCGGAAGCCACTGGATGCCTCTGTCGCTGCCGAAACTGCCCTGGCCCTGGGGGGCAACAGGCGGTGGACCGAGCGAGCTTGCTCCCCAAATCCTCTCCATTCACCCCCACTCCCAGACCGGGGACCTGTACCTATGGGAATATCTCCAAACAGACCCTCGCAGCGGTGGGGCAGAGGCGCTGTTAAAGTCGGTGGACAAAGGTCAGAGTTGGGAGAAGCTTCCCATGCCCCCCGACTATGGCACCCTCCCCAATCACCGCTTCTTCGGTTTTTACGGGGAGGGAGATGAGGCTGTCCTCTACGGCATGACCCAGGACGTTTATTACATGGACAGCGGCATGAACCCCATTTATCTTTACCGCTCTGTAGATGGGGCCGCCCATTGGGAGCAGATTTCGCTGCCTGAGAGCCTGCGCGCTTATGCTCCCCTGCCTGACACCGCCGGACTCTACGCGGTCGTGGCCTCTTACACAGACTGGCAGAACGGCGCCCTGGAGTTGTATCGGGTGACCGACCTGGAGGGGGAGAGGATAGGCCGGCTGCCTCGCCTGGGCCACGTCTTCCCCGACGTCATCCTGCGCGTTGACCCAGGGAATGAGGCCGTGCTGTTCTGGGCTGACCGCCCCCGGGAGTCATTGAGCGAATCGCCGATAGAGGCCATCCACGTCAGCGAGGACGGCGGCCGGACCTGGCTCCCACTGGCCCTGCCCCGGCCCTTGACGATTAACGACCTGGCTGTAAAGCGCTCCTTGGCCGGCAATTACGCCACCCTCTACCTGGCTTCCGATGAGGGCCTGTGGGCCTACACCTACCGGCAGAGCCCTCTCTCCAGCAGTGCCCAGGCTACGGCCACCGCAGTAGTGGCGCGCGCCACCGCTACCGAGGCCGCCGCCCAGGCTACAGTTGCCGCGCACGCCGGGTCGCCCCCGCCGGGCCGCTTCGCCCCTGACCCAGTCTTTGAGCCCGCCTGGCGGGACTACAGCCTGGACATGTACAGTTCGGTGGCCCACGCCTTTCCGGGTTGGGCTCTGGAACCGGCCCAGGAGATCGAGTTGGCCATCCAGAGCTTTGGCTACGCCGGCGGCTCGCTGAGCGAGATTGCCAAATGTGGCGTCCGCTCTTCACTGCTGGTGTGGCGTAGCGACACCCGCCAGATCTACTTCCTACCCCTGGAAATCTACAGCGAGGAGGACTGGAAATTCGTCACCCGGCCCTGCCTGCCCCTGTATCGAGTCTACCTCGACACCTGGGAGCCGGGCCAACCCAACAACGAGGACATCACCCCACGCTACTCCGGCGACATAGTGCCTCGTTTCGGCATCGGCAAAGTGTGGCGGGAGCACTTCTACGGCGACCGAGGAGAAGGGCTGAGTCTCTCTTTTGCCACGGGGCCCGAAGAGCACACGCGAGGCAAAGTGCAGCCTTTCGAGCAGGCCACCATGCTCTACCGGGAGGACACGGGGGAGGTCTACGTCCTCTTCCCAGAGTTTGCCCACCGCTCAGCCACGGGGCAGGGTATCGTGACCGACCCTCTATGGTTCAGGGTTCAATAAGTGATGAGGCAATGCCCGGTTGTGTTTCGGCGCTGTTGCGCTGTAATTGGGAGAGTCAGGCAAGGTATTCTCATCGACGGACAGCCGCCGCAGGGTATTGACTAGCTACTCCTT
>JAOZOT010000588.1 GCA_029933115.1 Anaerolineae bacterium
GCGGACCCTGCGGGAGGGTCATTGGCTCGCACCTGCCAACTCCTCATGGCACAGCCTGCCAGGAAGGCTGTGTGCCTTCCTGAGCGATCTGAATCAGGCCACTGCCGTCAGCATTGACCAGCCACAGTCCCTCCTGGGAAGGCGCAATGACGAGCTTGCTGCCGTCGGGCGCCCAACTCAGGTTATAGGATCCTTTGCCGGCAATGATGCGCGGCGGACCGCCTCCGGCATCCATGACAGCTACCTGGGCACGGTCGTACTCAAAGGCAATCTGGCTGCCATCGGGAGACCAGGTAGGATACATGTGGTCGTGATCGCCCTGGGTCAGCATCACCACATCGGATCCGTCGGGGCTCGTCGTCCAGATTTGCAAGCCGCCGCCCTCCCAACGGACGAAGGCAATCCGAGTGCCATCAGGCGACCAATTGGGGTCCCGTCCCACGCTGATTTCCCTCTGACCGCTGCCATCGGCGTTCATCACGACCAGTTTCTGCCCACCCCCCACCTCGCGGGTGACGACGATCTTGCTCCCGTCAGGCGACCAGCCCGGACGCTGAGCCAAACCTTCGTCCTGGGTCCAATTGGTGATCTGAGTGTACCCACTCCCATCAGCGTTGACCACGCACACATTGGAGGCGCCCCCTGACATACATTGAAATACGATCCTGGTGCCATCGGGCGACCAGGCAGGATGCCATTCTTCAGCCGAGGTGTTTGTGAGCCGCCTCTGGTTGCTGCCGTCAGGGTTCATGACGTATATTTCGGCGTTGCCGTCCCGATACGACACGAAGGCAATCTGGCCAACGCCCGCCGGCCTGCGCGTGGGTGTTGGCGGTGCAACCGGCGTATCCGTTGCCTCCGCACCGGTCGCCTGTTGCGCCGGAGCCGCAAGCGCCCAGATAGCGAAATCCTCGTAAGCTGTGGCTTCACCGGCAATCGTGTTGCCGCTAATCCCAATCGCTATCGAGATGTCGCCAGAACCAGTCCGACCGGACAGATCGAGCTCGGCGATAAAAACGTCGTTGACGAAGAAAAAGCCCCGGTTACCTTCAGCCAGCAATGTCAATCGGTTCGAGCCATTTGCGCTCACGTCCAGGTTGGATACCCGGCCCTGGTGAATGACCTCGCCTTCATCGCCCCGTCGGTCTCTGAAATCCCAATCGCCGTTCGATTCAACGTCCAGCCGGAATTCGTCGTTCTTGCCGGCGTCGCGGAACAAGAAGCCAATATCCCAGTCACCCTTCGTCGTGGGATAAGGGTTATGGAAGATGGCCTCGACGACAAAGTCGCGCAGGTCTACGTCCGTGCTCCTCTTCTCGATAAAGCTGTCTTCTTCGTGAAGCAAAGTCCCACTCTCGGGCCCGAAAACGGGCGGGTTGGCCTTGGCGGTCGCTATCGTCTGTACCCAGGCCGCCGGCGTCGGTGTGGGTGGAATAGGAGTAGGAGTCTCGGTCGGGACAACGGTGGACGTCTCTGTGGGCATGGGCGTGGGGCTCAAAGGGATGGCTGTTATCGAAGGAAGCGGAGTCCGCGCAATACCGGTCGCTGGGGCGGGCTTTGATCGGGCGGGCAGGACCACGAGTGCGATCAGGGCTGCAACCAGGGCGAAGACCAATATCATCAACACGCCGCCGACAGCCAGAATCCACCCGGGCAGGCCGCCCGCCTGGCGAGGAGCCAAGGGTACACCCAGAGGTTGGCCGCAGTGACCGCAGAAGCGCACGCCGGGGTGAATGGGTGCCCCACACGCAGGGCAGATCTGCCCTGCCTCCTGTGCCGCCACACCGCCCAAAGACGGTTGAGTAGAGAAGGCAAAGACTGCCCTCTCGCCAAATCGGATAGAATCGCCAGCCTGTAAGACCACCGGGGCAGAAAGGCGACGACCGTTGACCCACGTCCCATTGGCGCTACCCAAATCTGTCAGGATATAGGTGCTGGCCTGCATATCCAGCCGGGCGTGGTGACGGGATACTGTGTTGTCGTCAATGACGATGTCATTGTCGGCCGCGCGGCCAATAGTGATGCTTGGCCCTATCAACTGGAAACCTGAACCGCTGCTGGCGACAAGATACCAGGACACTGCCATGAGAACTCGCTCCGTTCTGGATTGCTCAGAAGAGCCTATGTGGTGGGCGATTTACCACCTCAGCCGGCCGCCAGATTGAAATCTGGGGCTTGAGGGCGCTACACACCGGTCGCCCGCCAGCGCGGCCGGCGCTCCTTCAGATGCAATTTCAATCGCCAGCCAGAGGTGGCAAAGTACCCGCCTCAAAAACGTGAAAGCGTGCGCTACACACCCAAATTGTCTCTGGGGTGGCACCCATAGTCTACCATACATTTCCAGGGATGACAACTTGTGGGGTGGGTCTGGGCATATCCCAGAACTGTCGGTACTTTGAGCCAGGCGACCCCAAT
>JAOZOT010000119.1 GCA_029933115.1 Anaerolineae bacterium
TCACCGACCCCCCGCTTCGCAGGGGGCTTGAAATCAACCATGCCTGGGTAGTTACTGAAGTCGTTACTGCGAGCGCCGCCCTCTGAATTTTCAGACACGCTCTTAGAATAGGCTGGCCCAATCTACGGTGTATATCGGCATGGTCAGGTCTTGATAGGTGATGAATATCATCAGAGTCACCAGGAGGGCCAGGCCAATCAGGTGGACAGCTCCTTCCTTCTCGGGATCTATCCGCTTGCCGCGAATGGCTTCGACGATGACGAAGAAAATGCGGCCGCCATCCAGACCGGGCAAGGGCAACAGGTTGGCCACTGCCAGGCCGGCGCTGAGCAGGGCCATCAGGTTCAAGATGGGGAACCACCAGCCGGTTTCTACTGACTGCTGGACAGCCTGACTGGCCAGTTGGGCGATCCCGGCCGGCCCGATGGGTCTGGCCATTTCAACAGGTAACAAGCCGCGAATCACCAATACGGGGATGTAGAAGGTAAAAGCGATGACGCCAATCGTCCGTTCCACACCCCGCAAGAGAGCTTCACCAACAGGATAAGTTCTGAGGCCGATTTTAGTCACCGCTGGAATTATGGCCACGCCGATGCGGCTGATCCCTTCAGAATCGAGGCGAGGAGTGACGCGGATTTCGAGTATTTTACCACCGCGCTTTATCACCAATACCATCTCCTGATTCAGTTTAGTGCGGGTGTGGGCCACCAATTCATCGGGGTCGTCAATGTATTCACCGTCGGCCCAGATGACGATGTCGCCTGCTTTCAGGCCGGCCTGTTCCGCCGGTGAGCCGCTGACCACGCTTTCGATGATGGCATTATCAAACTCGATGGGCTCAGGCCAACCCAGCATGAAACAGAGGGTGAAGAAAAAGATGCCCAGGAGAATGTTCATCACAGAGCCCGCCGACAGGACGCCAATGCGCGTTAGCTTGCCTTTGCCGGCCAGACCACGCTCTGCATTTGGGTTCTCCTCGCCTGCCATGCGCACGAACCCGCCAAAGGGGATAGGGTTCAGGGTGTAGACTGTTTCGCCGCGTTTAAAAAGAGTGACGGTGAGCAACCCATTGGGTAAAGGATAACCAAAACCAAACTCCTCGACTTTCACGCCAGCCCGTTTAGCCACCACAAAATGGCCCAACTCGTGCACAAAGACCAACAGGCTGAGGACAACCACGAAGGAAATCACGGTAAGCATTACTTTGCTCCTTTCCCCTTGCCATCATTGGCAAAGGAGGCTTGCGCAGCGAACGAAGGCCTCACGCCGAAGCCTGCCGCGCAAGCCCAAAGGGCCGGTGAGCCTGCAAATAAGGGATTTAATTATACCCCTTTAGGCCAAATATGGCAAACAGAGACGCCGGCTTGATTGCGTCCACACCGCGAGGAGAGTCTCCCCAAGTGCCGGGAGCCATCACAACTGTAAAACCTGATAGGTTGCCAAAGGCGTCATTTCGGGGGACATATCCATGCCCCCGTCAGCGGATAAGTGTACCCTCGCCGGCGGCCTGGCCCAACAGCGCCCTCTCGATCAGCCCTTCTCGTTGGCCTGAGATCAGATGCACACTGAGGGAGGGTTGACTTCGAACCAGGGCGTACATCTCCCGCACCTTGGTCAACATCCCTCCCGTCACGTCAACGCTGTGAGAGCCCGATAGCGCCTGCTCTACCTGAGCGATGTTATCCGGCCCAATTTCCCGAAAGAGACGCGCCTGTGGATTCAGGAAGGGATCGCTGTCGTAAACACCCTCGACTATGCCGGCCAGTATGATGCGCCCGGGCTTGAATTCACGGGCCAGACAGGCGAAAATCTGCTCTGTGGAGATAATGGTGCAACCCCAGGTCTCGTCAAAAGCCACATCGCCGTAGACCAGGGGGATGAGGCCGTGTGAGAGGGCCTCCGCTGCCGGGCGGGTCTCCATGAAGGTAAGCTCTCCACTACGGCCCAAAGCTGAGGCCGAAGGTTGCAGGGTGAAAACGGGCAAGCCCTCGGCCAGAAAAATATCGGTCACCAGGCGGTTGAGGCGGGCAGCGGCGGCGGCCGTCTCAGCATAGCCCCGCCAGGCGTCTTTCTGTGAGCCCTCTCGAATACCATCGCGTAAGCCATACTTGTCGGCCACGAAATGGCCGAAGGAGCCGCTGCCGTGACCCAAGACCAGACTGAGGGCAGGTTGCGCTTTCAGAGCCCGGTTGATCTCCCGACCTGCACGGCGAATGACGTCTTCTCGGGCGGTGGCCTCCCGGTTTTTGTCGGTGATGACCGACCCACCTAATTTCAGGAAGACAAGCTCACCCAATCTCGATCACTTCTCCTTCAATGGACACCCGATCTCCGGTGGTGATCTGTCCGATGTCCACCTGATCTAGCATTGGGATGTCGGAAATGATGGCTCCTACAGCCACTATCGGCTCGCTCTGGGCGTTGATGATAGCTGCCGGGGCCAGGCCCTTCTTGGCCAGACGGTAGAGGGTGTAGGAGCCAACAGTGCTGCCTTTGCCTGTGGGAAAGACGAGCACCCGCCCGGCCACGCTTTGCCCTTCCAGGGGGTGCCCCTTTTCGACTACGATGCCTGTTTCGGGGTCAACGCCGCCCAGAAAGCCGATGGGTTCTGGTGAGACCAGGGCTATCCCTCGCGCCCGGCCCTCTTTGATGACCCTCCCTTTCAATGTGGCCAATGTTATGCCTCTACCCAAGCAACTCCTGGATGTGGGTCTCGACTCGGCTCAGTTGTCCCTCCGGCTAAGCTCACCCAACTGGGGCGACAGATTGCGGCTAGGTGGCTATCGTTATGCCCAGCGCGTCGAGGACGAACTGGATGGGGGTGATGATGGTTGTGTTCTGAGAGCCGGCGAAAAGGAGGCCCACCACATAGTCTTCCTCATCCAAAATGGCCGAGCCCGAATCTCCCCCGGCGCTCATACCGCCCGCGATAAGCTGATCGGTGAAAGTGGCCATGCCGGCACTGCCATAGCTGACTTGCACAGTGACGTCAATCTGGGTGATGTGGCCGGTGGTAAAGCCCGTCGTGCGTCCGCTTTTCTTGATATTTGTACCCAAGGTGGCATCCCTGGAACCCTTGGGCACCCCGATGTTGAGAATACGCCTTTCCACCAGGTCTGGCGAGAGGGGTCGCGCCAGAGCGGCGTCAACCCGGTTTTCCCCCGTGGATTCCTGATAGCTCACCACCCTGTGGCTTGACCCCATTCCCTTGGCTATGGCGTTGAGAAGTTGCTCTATAGTTTTCGCCGTTGGGCACGTGGGGGGACTGGTCCCGAAATCAATGGGCACGAACTCCTCCAGGGTGGCGATCTGGTCGGCCGATGTCCCCCCATCATATTTGCCTGGCTGGATGATGGGATCGCCCTTTTTCCCCAGGTTGGTATCGGCCAGGACGTGATTGTTGCTCAGGATGAAAAGCTCGCCCCCTTTCAGCACCAGGCAGCCCAGAGTCCCGGCTGTGATGTTGATATGCCCGATGGAGACTCCCCCTGGCGCGGGGCGCCATTTTGTGGTGGGAGCCTGCCAGGCCGTGATGAGACCTGTCTCTAGGACGTCCGTTTTCACGTCATCAACTGTCCGGGGCACGATGTCGGCCTCTGCCAGTTGGGCCAGGGGCATTTTCCTCTCCACGGAAACCACAATACAAGGTTCATCGGTCACCACCCCTTCGGTTTCCTTATAGCCAACGCCGCAGGCGACCACGTTCTTTTTAGCAAGCAGGGCATTGACGTATTGCTGCTTGACTAGTCTGGCTCGTTCCACGCTCATGAGCTCCCTCCTCAATTGGGTGTTGTCGTCTAGACACGTCTTGATAAGCTAAATCTTGCGTTGGAAAACCGGGCTTTCCGAGAACCTAGCTCAGAGCCCGGATTTCCCCAACTTCCTTCACATCTACCATCACACCCTCTATCTCCGACGGGATAACGTCATTGGCATCCAACTGTGATAGAGGCACTTTTTTCCTCACCATCACTGTCAAAACGACCTGGTCGGTCACCTGGCCGGCTTTTTCCCTGTAGCCAACGGCCACTCCGACCACGTTTGCCTTTTTCAAAAGCTCCGCCTGATACTTATCCTTGATTGCTCTCACCGCTGCTATATTTGTCTCTGCTCCCATCTGTTTCCTCCGCCCATCATGGGCATGTCTACTTCTTTTTCGCCTTGGGCGAGAGTTCGTAGCCGGCTCTCACCTCCTCGTACACCCGGCCGACGCTGGCTTTGAATCGCTTTCGAGTCCTTTGCCTGTCTTTGTCTGGCACAGGGAAAAAGTCAAACAAGTCCACGCGGCTTGCCGTCTCGGTCTTGGTGCGCCCGGCCCGGTAGAGCTTGCGCACCTGCGCTCTCATCTGTCGGATGTATTCGGAAAGCTGCTGAAGGGTCTCCTTGTCACATATCTCTCCATGACCAGGCACTATGGTTCTCACTCCAAGCTGCCTGATAAAGGTCAGGGCATCTAGCCACTCTTTGGAGTTGCCATGTCCTATGAAGGGATGTCTATCTTTGACCACGATGTCGCCGGTGAACAGGACGCTGTCTTCGACTACATGAACGAGACTGGTGGCAGGGGTGTGCCCTCCAACGTGGATCAGTCGGATGGTTTTGTTGCCTTTGTGCAGAATCATCCTGTTGGTGAAGGTGAGGCGGGGGAGAATAATTTTCAGGTTCTCGAACTCGGCCGCCACTTCGGGCTTGTTGTCTTTGATGAAGCGGTTGATTAGTCGCTGCCGGAAGGAGTCACCGTAGCTTTTCATCTCCTTCCAGGCCAGTTCGTGGGCGATGACCGCTGTGGTGAGGTATTGGTTACCCAACACGTGACCACGGTGATGGTCGGTGTTGATCAAATAGATGATTTCTTGATCGGTTATTTCGGCAATTTGCTCTCGCCACCGGCGGGCCTCGGAGGGCACCATAGGGCTGTCAATGAGCACGACGCCTTCGCCGGTCACTACAAAGCCGACGTTAGCTCCCCGCACATCCGTCTCGGCGTAAACGTCTTTAGTGAGTTGCTGCATCTACTGATATGTCTCCTTCAATGCTTTTCGTGCGAACTCCAGGGCCTCTTCCAGTCTGTCTCCTGCCAAACCGCCACCCTGAGCCATGTCGGGATGCCCACCCCCACCCCCACCCACGACTTGGCAGGTCCTCTTGAGGAGGGCGCTCATGTCGTGTGGGAGGTCGGGCGAACGGGCAAAGACCAGCAAGGTCTTCTCGCTTTTCAAGCCCAGGAGGGCTACGCAACTCTCTTTCTTGGCCAGTCGCCGGGCCAGGCCCTTGAGGGTTTCGCCATCGCCTTCAGATAAGATGGCTTTCACGATGCGCAAGCCATCGTGTTCCTCAGCCTCGGCCCAAAGGCGGGCTGCCTCATAGTCCAGGAGTTGATCCTTGGCCGCGTTCAGCTCTTTGCGGTGGCGTTTGGCCTCCTCGACCAGTCGGTTGACTGCTTCCACCACTCCCCAAT
Organism: Anaerolineae bacterium; assembly: GCA_029933115.1. Classification (GTDB taxonomy): domain Bacteria; phylum Chloroflexota; class Anaerolineae; order E26-bin7; family E26-bin7; genus E26-bin7. Next base: position 5,459 of record JAOZOT010000119.1, read on the forward strand.
CCCCCACGCTGAACCGGTTGGCCAGTTCGCCGACGATGCGCCTTTGGCGGCGGTAATCGGCCAGAGCTCGCCTACCGCAAAGGAATTCCACGCGCGTCTCCGCGCCCCGGCGTTCGCTCCTGGTGATCACGATGGGCCCCACCTCTCCGGCCGCTTTCACGTGAGTGCCACCGCAGGGCGAAAGGTCAAAGCCTTCTATCTCGACAATGCGGATGGCACCGGTCACCTTGGGCTGCTTGCGTAGGGTCAGGTCTTGTGCGTGGTCCTGTTCAATGAAATAGGTGCGCACAGGGCGATCGGCGAAAACGATGGCATTGGCCAGATTTTCCACCTCGTCCAACTGAGCAGTCACCAGGGGGGCCTTATCCACGTCAATGGTCGAGGTTTGGGCGCCCAGGTGAAATCCCACCGTCTCTGCGTCCAAAAGCCGCAGGAAAGCCTGGGAGAGGATATGCTGGCCGGTGTGCTGTTGCATGTGGTCGAAGCGGCGTTCCCAGTCAATTTGGCCGTGGACTGTTCTCCCTTCCTCAAGGGTAGGCCCTTCCGCCACATCACTCACAACGTGCACCACGGCTCCATCATCCTCCCGCTCAAAGACCTCGCTGACGGGGATGCCATTGAGGGTGCCTTGATCGTGGGGTTGGCCGCCAGAGGTGGGGTAGAAACAGGTCTTGTCCAGAATCAGCCCCAACCCGTCGTCCACAGCAACTTTTTCGAGCACCTGGGCCTGGAACTCTTGCTGATAGGCGTCATCGTAGTAGAGCCTTTGGGTCATCTTGTCTGCCCTCTTAAACCTCGTCCGCGTTTATGTGCAGACGATAGAGTGTAATTTAGGTTTGTAGTGCGGGCTTCAGTTCGTCTGTCGGCCGCTGGATGGCCAATCCGGCGGGCGCCTGAAGCCATTTCTGCTCGCGGCGGATTGGCCATCCGCCGGGTGACCAATCCGGGGAGAGCGAGCTGAGGCGCTGAAGCGCCCACTACGAGCAAGAGTTGCGCTCTACTGCGGCTCACCTGGCAGCGCTAGGAACATACGAATGGAGCCCGAGAGAGAAGCAGGGGCAGGGAAGTGTAGATAAGCCAAAAGGCCAGGAAAAAGAACATCACTGCTGTCAGCAATTTGATGGGCCCCGTCCAGCGGTTGATGAAGCGTCCCAACTGTTCCGAAGTGGTGCCGAAGAAGGCCAGGATGAAAACGATCACCAAAGGCACGATAAAGGCCAGATTGTAGAGCAGCAAATAGAGTAGAGCTTGTATCTGTGGCCCTGGCATACTCAGGACGAAGATGATGGTTGGCAGATAGACTTGACCGGTGCAGGCCAGCTCGATGAGGGAAATGACAAAGCCTGTGATGAAAGCCACGGCTACAAAGGCACGCATCCTGGCTCCCTCGCGGATGACACGGTTGATCCAACGCCGCATCCTTAGGGGGAGTCGCAAGGTCATCTCCTCCGGACGCCCACGGCGGGCTTTGAGAAAGTCGAAAAAGCTGACAACGGCCAGGATCAAGCAAAGGGCAGCGGTGATCAAGTAGACCACTTGTCCTAACGTTGAAACGAACTCCAGGGAACTGAGGACGTTCAAAAGCCCTATGCCTATCAGCGAATAGGTCAGAAAGACGCCCAGGGTAAAAGCGACGCCCACAATCAAGACTTCGCGCCCCTTGCGTCCGATAAAGCTCAAGTAGGAGATGAAGAACACAATGGTAGCAAAAGCGCAAGGGTTGAGACCGTCGAGCAGGCCATAGCCCAGGACGGTGAAGATGGCCAGGGCACCCCAGTTTCTGAACCTTTCAGCGATTCTTCCGGCAGCCTGATCCAGTTCTTCCCTCGTAACGTTTTCCCAGATTGGTTCCGTTCCCTCCTGGACGTAGCGTCCTACTATCTCTTGCAGGCTGCGAGCGTTGACATCATTCCCTTGCAGGTAATCACGACCGATGAAAACCATTGGAGCGGTCAGGCGTTTGTCTTCAGGGACACCGTAGCGCTCGCTCAGAGCCTCATTGAGCATCTTTGCCCTGGTCTCTCCGATGTCGAAGCACTCAATGGTCAGTTGCGGATAGCGGCTCTTGATAGCATTGAGGTCATAATTAACGCGGGAGCACTCCTGACAGCCAACTTGGTAGAAATAAGCTATATGGATAGGGTGACCCCCCGCCTTTGGATTGGGAGTGGCCGCCGGCCTGGGGGTAGGTGCGACCAGCAACTCTTCTGGGATGGGATAGTCGGTGCCACCTTTAGCCAGGTATTCGTCAATTGCCTTCTCCAGATTATCTTTAATGCTGAGTTCTCCCACCATGACCGTCCGCCCGACGAACATCATGGGTACGCCGCGTCTTTCTGGCGGTATTTTGGCCGCCTCCTCCAAAGAGATGAGCAAACTGTGATTGTAGGGCTCGCTAATGTCGAGAAGTTTGATTTCAATCTGATCGCCGTATTTCTCCTGGACACCGGGCAAAAAGTCGTTGATGATGACCTCACAATGGGGGCAGGTTGGGGAGTAGAAAAGAAGAATGCGTACCACGCCGATGGGGACGGCCGTCGAAGTAGGAGTAGCAGTCGGCATAGGGGTGACCAGTAGGGCCAACCGCTCTGGCGAGGGAAAATCCGCGCCCCCGGCGTCCAGGTATTCTTGGATCAATCCATCCAGTTGCTCCCGAATAACGTACGAGCCAATCAAGGGAGGAGTGTGGCCTATGAAGATTTCAGGGATGCCCGCCTCCTCCTCGGGTATTCCGTATATCTCCTCCAATGCCAGCGCCAACTCAAAGTTGGCCTGCTCAGAAATATCGAGTAGTTTGACTTCCAATTGATCACCATATTTCTCCTGGATGCCAGGCAGGAAATCGTTGATGATGTCTTTGCAATGAGGGCAGGTTGGGGAATAGAATAGGAGGATGCGCACCACCGGTTCCTGAGCTTCAACCGCCAGGACACCTCCCAGAAGTCCGAGTATTAGCAGCACCAGGACAAAGATGATCGCCTTTTTCATTCTCCTGTATACACTCCCTGTTTGTAGTGTTGAAAGCGGTCGGTACTTGCGTAAGAGTCAGGGCTTATTATACCAGAAATAGCGCAAATGGAAAAGATAAATTACTTCTCCAAGCCCCCGCAACGCGAGACTGCTTCTCTGACCGCCGCCAGACAGCCTGGCAGGTTCTGACTCAGTTGCTCCTGGCCGAAACGCAGTACCGTCCAGCCCTGCGCTGCCAGGTCGTAATCCGAGACCCGGCGCTCCCGTATCACCCGCAGGCCCTCTCCGGCGGGCTCTCCCTCACAGATGATGGCCACTTTTCCTTCCTGGCAGAAGAGGGCGAAATCCACAACGACCTGTTCGCTGCTCCGGCGGCGAACTGTCCCTTCTCCCACCTCGTACTGGCGCTCGGCCTCGAGCCCTTCCCGTTTGAGGGCCTCCCACAGTCTGTCTTCCCGTGAGCCCCGATCCCACAGGTCGTTGATCTCTTCGGCCTGCAGCAGACGTTCCAGGGTGGTGGGGATGAAGGTGATACGCCGCAGGCGCTTGCTGGGGATAGGGCGAGGCAGGCGTTGCAGCGGACCAATCTCGATCTTGTAATATTGCTCTGCCGCTCGCGGATGGTCCGCCTCTTCCGGCAACAACTCGGCGCGGGTGACCAGGCGGTAACGACGAGTGGGCGCGTAGTAATTGATGGCCCACTTTTCATTGCCGAAAGCCTTGGTCTGATAGAAGGCCAGGTAATCGGCTCCTACCCGTCTAGGGGCACGTTTCAAGGGGATGCGGTACCAGCCTTTGTCGCGGGCGATCTCGAAATCGCGCCGGTCATTCATCACTGCTACCAGCACCCGCTGGCTGCTGCTCAGTTCTATCTCGTCCACCTCTGCTCCTCCACAACAAGCTGATCAGAGGTATAGGAGGCCCTTTCGTAATTCACCCGCAGAGGGGACGGCTACCCTCCCGCAGGCT
>JAOZOT010000120.1 GCA_029933115.1 Anaerolineae bacterium
ACTTTCGCCGAAGGCAACCGGTTTATCTCTCACTATCTGCTCCTTCCCCGCCGGTGACTGTTCGTCGTGCTTGGCCTGCGAAGCACGGCGTGGTTCACAGAGCGGGTGACAATTATCAGACGGGCGCTGGGCTTGCAGACCGGCGCATCCGTGAATAGAGATGCTTTGAAGCTGGAGTCTGGCGAATTTTGAATGCCGCTATATCTTGAAAGAAGGCCGCCTGTAATCAAGATGTAGTGGTTCGTAGTGGCGACTTCGGTCGCTTTTCACCATTTTGAACGGCTAAAGCCGCCACCGAGCAAAAACGCCGATGTCCGGTTTGAAGGTGTTCTCGACCTGAATACAAATGTTTTCATCTGTAAACTTCCCACAAGCTTCCGAGCACAATGCAACGGGAGTGCCGGTTTGTAGCTTTGGGGAAGGTCAACCCAGCCTGCCTTGCACCTTGCTCACCACTTGCCGGATGATGGCCTTGAGGGTGTCAAAGACGCCGACGCCTTCGATGGCCACCGCCTCCAAGCATGGTCGGCCGTTGGCAGCCAGGGTACTCCGCAGGAGGGGGACAGGCGCGGCGTCCGGCAGGTCGCGCTTGTTGAACTGGAGCACCAGCGGAAAGTCGTCCACTTCGTGGCCCATCTCCGCCAGGTAGGTCTTCATGTCCCGGAGTGACTGCAAGTTGTCGTTCAGCCTGTCCTGCTGCGAGTCGGCCACAAAGACGACTCCGTCGGCGCCTTGCAGGACCAGCTTGCGGCTGGCGACGTAGAAGACCTGGCCGGGCACGGTGTAGAGGTGGAATTTGGGTTTCAGGCCCATGACCTCACCCAGTTCGAGTTGGAGGAAGTCGAAGAAGAGGGTGCGGTCTTCGTGGGTTTTGACCGAGACCAACTCGCCGCGGATTTGGGGATTGGTGTGAGCGTGAATGTATTGCAGGTTGGTAGTCTTGCCGCTCAGGGCCGGGCCGTAGTAGACGATCTTCAGGTTGATTTCTTTCAGCCTGCGGTTGATGAACATCTTGCTTCCCATCCCCCTCTTTGACGGGCCGGGTCGGCTTCAATCTGGCAGGTCTCTGAGCCATCCAGCACCTCTAAAGCTGCATTGCGAATTTTCACGAGTTCCACCGGCTTATCCAAGATGCCCTGGATGGCAACGCGAGCGGCCTGCTCGCGCAACTCCTCGTTGCTGTAAGCCGTGATCATGATAACTGCCGTCCGCGGGTACAACTGTCTGATACGTGCGGCCAAACTCATGCCATCCATGCCCGGCATCTTGTAGTCGGTGATTAACAGGTCGAAGGGTTGCGCCTCGAAGAGTCGCAGTGCCTGTTCACCGCTGGTGGCAACGGCAGTCTCGCAATAGGGTAGCTTTTTCAGAATGTTCTGGAGGGTTCGAGCTACAGTCTCCTCATCGTCCACGATCAAAATGCGTCGCAAAGTTCCCTCTCCCTCTCTCGGTTGGGCCGCCCGAGCCATAGGTAGCAGTGCAGGGAGTCTCACGGTGAACCGGCTGCCCTGGCTCGGTTGACTCTCAACCTGAATTTGTCCGCCGTACTCTTCGATGACTGCCTTGGCGAGGGTCAGACCCAGTCCAATCCCTTTATATCGGCGGGTGGTTGAAGTGTCTGCTTGATAGAAGCGGGTAAAGAGGTGCTCCAGCTCTTCTTCCGTCATGCCAATACCGGTGTCGGTCACTGCCAGACAGACCCAACCGGATTCTGTGTAGGTCTGTACCTTGACCTGGCCGCCACAAGGTGTAAACTTGATAGCGTTGTCGAGGAGGCAACCAATGGCTTGCTCCAGGTGGTATGGGTCACCTGATACCGGCGGTAGATTCGGTTCCAGGTGTATCTCCAGCGTCAGCCCGGCCTGTATGGCCGCCGCACGGGCTTTTTTCATCATCACTTCTGCGATGACCTCGTCCAGCGTCGTAGGTACCGGCTCGCCGGTGTGTGCTTCTATGGCCATGAGGACGCCGACCCGTTCTACCAGTGTCCGCAGCTCAGAGGTCCGGTCAACAATGACGAAAATGGCCTCCTGTTGCTCTGGCGCCAGTGCACCCAGAGAGCCATCGCTCAGCAACTCGGCGTAGCCCTGTATGATGGTGAGCGGGGTGCGCAACTCGTGCGAGACGTTCTGGATGAACGCGGACTGGAGTTCATCCAGGCCATTTGCTTTTCGCTTATCCCTGTCCGGTGGAGGAAACTGCTTGTGCTGAGCTATCATCCTTCTGAGCCTTCGGTGTCAAAGATATTAGTAGTATGCAACGAGACCCTTTCGTAATTCACTCGTAGAGGGGACGGCTACAGGGTCCGCAGCCTGCGGGAGGGTGAACATTTAACAGCGTGTCTGAAAGATGCTCGCAGTGGCGACTTGAGTCGCTAATGACCGGTGCTCCGCGGCCAAAAACGACTGTCGTTACTACGAGCGCCGCCCCTCCGAATTTTAAGGGTTCTACATCTATTTTAGCACAAAAAAGCAGCTCCGACCTTACGGAGCAGGTTGGGACTGCTTTTGGATTCGGTTTGAAAAGTTGGAATTCGGTTGGAGTTCGGCTCCTCGTGTAAAGTTTCTAACCGGGGGTGGCGGACCAACGTGGTTGGCCGTCAAAACGGGCCGCTTTTCAGGCCCCAACCCGCACGGTTGGGCTCCTACTCTTCTTTGCCTCCGAGGGTGTATCCTACTCCGCGCACGTTCAGAATATATTGGGGGTTAGAGGGGTCGGGTTCCACTTTGCGTCGCAGGCGGTGGATGTACCACTTGATGATCTCCCGCGCCTCCCTCTCGTCTTCGCACTCGTACCCCTGCACTACTTGTACCAGCTCTTTTGAGGAGACTACCCGGTCAGCATTTTGCATCAGGTGGGCCAGCAGTTTGAACTCGCTGAAGGTCAACTCCAGCGGCTGTCCGTGCAAAGTCGCTTGATGTTTGTTCTGATCAACAGACAATGGACCCCATTCCAGGAAACGTTTTCTCTTGTCCAGCCCTTTGAGCCGGGCTTGCTCCTCCCGTCGGGCCAGCACTTCTTGCACGATCTGGCGTAGCTCTTCCGGCTCGGCCGGCTTGAGCAGGTAGCCGTCTACCCCTTCCCTGATGGCGGTCAGGGCCGACTCCAGTGAGCCGTAGGCGGTCAGGATGATGACGGCCGTTTCTGGCCAGCGCCATTTCACCGCCTCCAGCACCCGCAGGCCGTCTACCCGACCTCCCAGCATCAGGTCCAGCAACACCAGATCGAAGTGGGTCTCCCGCAGCCGGGCCAGTGCCTCTTCACCGCTGTTCGCTATGACCACTACGTGTCCGGCCCGTTGCAAGGTTTCTTTCAGAAAGAAACAAATCTTCTCTTCGTCGTCTACCACCAGGGTATGCACTTGTTCTGCCATCCTCGTCCTCCACAACATTAGATTTGATAACCGCAGTACTTACGCGGTTCAAGGTAGAAGCCCAACCGTATTGGGCGTTGAAAGATCGTGATGACCAAGCTGAGAATCGCCACCAAGACAAAGGCACGAAGATCTTTATATCGGTGGGGCCGGCAGCCACACGGTGAATGTGCTCCCTTCTCCCACCTGGCTTTTCACGGTGATGTAGCCTCCGTGCTGCTCCACGATGCTGTGACTGATGAATAACCCCAGCCCCGAACCCTGGGGCTTGGTGCTGTAGAAAGGCTCAAAGATGCGGGGTAGAACATCGGCGGCGATGCCCATTCCACTGTCGGTGAACTCGACGCTTACCCCGCTGGGTTGGCCGGTGTAGGCTGTGCTCACCCGCAACCGGCCACCTTGGGGCATGGCCTCGATGGCGTTGAGAAGCAAGTTCAGGAACACCTGTCTGATCTGGTCGGACATTAGCGGCAGGAGGGGTAGATCGGCCGCCGGCTGCCAGATCACTTCTATTCCGCTCTCCTGGCATCGCTTTTTGCTCAACCCCAGCACCTGTTCCAACAGTGCGTTCACCGCAGTGGGCTCCCTCTCTCCAGGCGCCGGTCGGTGCAGGTCGCGCATCTGGGTCACAGTGCGGGCCACCCGCCGCACCTCATCGAGGGCTATTTGCAGACACTGGTCCACCTCTCCCCCTTCGCTCAGCTCCTCTTGGGCCAGACCCAGGCAGCCGATGACCGATTGCAAGGGATTGTTGATCTCGTGGGCCAGAGAGGCGGCCAGTTGGCCCAGGGCCACCAGTTTCTCCGATTGGGACAGTTGGGCTTGGATTCGCTTTTGCTCTTCCATCCGTTCTTGTAATTCTTCGTACAGATGTGCGTTTTCGAGGGCGATGGCCGCCTGATGGGCGAAGAGGATGGCCAGCCAGATGTCGTCCTGATCGAAGGTCCTTTTCCGAGCGTCGGCATTGATGACCAGCACACCGAGGATGCGTTTTTGCCATTTCAGGGGCACCCCCAGCGTCGCCGTGAATGGGTGGTTGGACTCGAACGCTGCGGCTCTTCCTTCCCAGGTACGGTAATCGTTCACGATGAGCGGTCTCTCGGTTTGGAGCACTTTGCCGGCCAAGCCCTCTCCCGGCTTGAGGGTGACTCCGACGTATCTCTCTACATAGTTATAACCGATGGCCAGTCTCAGGTTCTCTTGTTCCCGGTCGTACAGGTAGACTCCCCCGGCCTCGGCCTGCAATAGCCCGACTGCCCGTTCTACGATGGATTTCAGGAGGTCTGGCATCTCCAGGCGGGCAGTGATGTCCAGAGAGACGCTGTACAGAGCGGCCATTTCCTCAAAGCGTCGCTGCGTCTCGGTGAAAAGCCGCGCGTTCTCGATGGCGATGGCTGCCCATTGGGCCATAGACGACAGCGATCTTACGTCTGCTTGACTGAAGTCACCCTCGGTTTTGTTCACCGCTTCGATCACGCCGATGACCTCTCCTCTCACTTTCAGAGGGATGGCCAGGAGAGACTTGGTGACGAAGCCGATGGTCTCGTCAACGCCGGGGTAGAAGCGGGGGTCATCTTTGACCTTGGGCGCCAGCAACCGTTGGCCTGTCTGTACTACCCAGCCGGCGATGCCTTGGTTCAAGGGCAGCCTGAGGCCCTTTAGCTTGTCCGCGTGGGGACCCACTGCGGCTTCAAAGACCAGCTCTTTGTTCTCTTCGTCGAGCAGCAAAATAGAGCCGGCCTCTGTGCCGAGCATGAGGATGGTTTCCTCCATGACTGTGGTCAGAACCTGTTCCAGATCCAGGCTAGAAGTCACCACACGGCCCACACGGTTGAGGAAGACCACTTCCTCCAGGCGGCGTTGGATTTCTTGATGCAGCCGTGCGTTGCGCACGGCAACGGCGGCCTGGGCGGCCAGCGTCGTCAATAGACGCTCGTCGTCGGCGCTGAAAGCTCTCACCTGGTCGCTGTTCAGGCTGAGGGTGCCGATGCACGTGCTATCAATCAGCAGTGGCGCGACCAACAGTGACCTGGTGGAAGTGTCGGTCTCAGTAGCGATGAAACGGCCGTCCTTTTCCACATCGGGCACGTTGAGCGGCTGTTTTTCCTGCATGACGAGGCCGGCGATGCCCTCTCCAATGGACATTTCCACTTTCTCTTGGATGTTGATTCCGGGAGACGAAATGGCACGGGGGACTAGCTTGCCCCTCGCCTCATCAACCAGGTGGAGCACGCCGCCGGTGCTGGCCGGGATCAGGTGGGTGGCCGAGTCCACAATGGCTTGCAGCACCTGGTCCAGGTCCAATGAGCGCGTCAGGGCGGTGGCCACTGTGCTGAAGACCTGGGCCTCTTCCAGGCGGCGCACGGTTTCCTGGTATAGGCGAGCGTTCTCGATGGCTACGGCAATCTGATCGGCCAAGGTCTCCATAGCCAGGAGGTCTGCCTCGTCGAAAGCATTCAATTGGGTGCTTTGGATATCGAGCACACCGATTACCCGGTCGGCCAGCTTGAGAGGCACGCACAGTTCTGCTTTGGTCAGTGGCTTCTTCGAGAAGCCGGTGATATAGTGTGGGGCCTGGCTCACATCGTTGGCCAGGAGGGGCTGGCCGGTCTTGGCTGCCCGGCCGATCATCCCTTCTCCGATGGCTTGACGGTAGTTTGGCGGAATCGGGCCGGGGAAACTGCCGTCTATAGCCCGCATCTCCAAGTCTCCGCCGGCTTCGTCCAGCAGGAATAAGCTGACGCTGTGATAATTGAAGCTCTTTTGAATGGTGGTGACTACTTCTTGGAGAAGCTGGTCCATGTCCAGGATAGAGACCGCTCGCCGGGCTGCTTCGTTGACCACGGCCAACTGGGTAGCTTGCCGCTGCGCGTTTTGATAAAGCCGGGCGTTCTGGATGGCCTGACCGGCGCGATTTGCCGCCGCCTGGGCCAGAGCCCGGTCCTCCTTGGTTAAAGGTCTGTCCGCCGAGCGGCCGCCCAGCGCCAGCACGGCGATCAGTTCCTCGTCACTCCAGATGGGAACAGCCAGGCCGCCGGCCCCCCAACGCTCTGCCAGTTTATGATGTCTGTCAGAGAGCTTGAGCAGTTCGTCGGCAGAGAGCGAAATGGCCTCCTGACTCTCCCGAAAGCGTTGTAGAAAGGCTTGTAACTGCTGTCTTTCTTTTCCAGAAAGTGTTATGTCTATCCACCCTCGCTTCAGGGTGAAGGCCCACTTGGCGTGGGCGTTGGTCTGGGAGGGGGGCAGCAGGAACAGCGCGCCGGAAGACGCGTCCAGAGCGGCCGCAACCTGGCGCAAGGTGCTTTCGGCCACTGCTCCCGGGTCCAAGGTGGCTGCCAGTGCCCGGTCTAACTTGGTGAGCACCCGCAAATGGTCCATCTGGCGCGCCGTCTGGTAGAGTTGCGCATTCCGCAAGGCGATGCCCACCTGCTGGCCGATAGCCGTCAGCAGTGCGCCGTCCGATTCGGGGCAGGGGCGAGGCGTGCGCCAGGCGATTTGCAAGACCCCCAGCACTTTGCCGCCTGCACTCAACGGGATACCCACGTGGCTGTACAGGCTGGCACCGGCCAACGTCTCCGGCGGCAGGCGCGGACAGGCGGTGATTAGTTGTGGCTCTGTCTGGGCCTTCCCATTGTTTAACAAGGGTGCACAGGCCGGGCAGGTGCGCAGTGGCGCTGACATTTCGGCTCTCACCAATGATTCGGGTACGCCGCGCCAGGCGACGAGGTGGGGCGGGTCATCCAGCGTGGGGCCGGGTAGCACTGCCCAGCCGGCATCGGCGCTCAGGACGGGTAGCACCACGTCAAGGATGGTAGAGAGCAGCTCTTCGGGATCCAGTGAGGTGGAGGCGGCAGCGGTCACGGCGTACAACGCCGTCTGCTCGTCGGCATGGCGCCGCAGTGCCTCCTCTGCCTGTTTGTGCTTGGTGATGTCGCGAACGATGCCGAGCATGCGGATCGCCTTCCCGCTTTCATCTCGGATGACGTCGCCTGCCTCTGCCACCCAGCGGACTGTCCCGTCCGGCCAGATGATGCGATGCTCGACGGCATAGCCCTTGCCTTCTTCCAGGCAGGCGTTGACCGCATCAGTAAGGCGTTGGCGGTCTTGAGGGTGGACACAGGCCAGGAACGTTTCATAAGTGGCGTCAAACTCCCCAGGGCCAAATCCGAACATGGGTTCGATTTGGTTGGACCAGTGGAGCTCACCACTGCGGATGTCCCAGTCCCAACTGCCGATGTTGGCCGCCCGCTGGGCCAGGGCATACCGCTCCTCACTGAGCTTCAGTGCCTCCCCCGCCCGCTTGTGCTCGATAATAACGGTCAACTGTTCTGAGATGGCCTCCAGCCGTTGTAGATCTGATTCCGTGAAGGGCTCATCGCGAGAGATATTCAGCAGGCCAATAGCCTCACCTTCTGCCATGAGAGGGATGTTTATCAGGGAACAGATGTCCAGCAGTTTGAGGACTTTGGGAGCAAGCTTGACCATCCTCTCCTCTTTGGTGATTTCGGCTATCATAGCCTGAATAGTGGGCCGGTCGTTGATGAGCTGAGGTTTACCCGCTTGCAGTGCCCTCAAGTACAGGCTTCCCTCTTTCAGGGGAATGTTGACCACCGGTATGCTCATTCCAATCAGCTTCTCAATCCGCTTCACTATCGCCGGGGGGAGGTACGAGTTCTGCATGATCAGGTGTTGCTTGTCCTCGCTGAAGAGATATATCGCTGTTCCGAAGCAGGAGAAGATCCTGGTTATCTCCCGACACAGCACCCGGGTGATCTCTTGCAAGCTACCTCCCCGGTTGACGGTGTTGTTCAGTGAATTGATCAGAGCCAGGTCTTCCATCCGTTGCTGGATTTCTGTCTCCGCCCGCTGACGCTCGGTGATGTCGCCGGCGATGATGCCCAATACGATCCATATCAGCAGCGGGCCGACCAGGCCGAAAAGCAGGATTTCCACCATGACGGCCGGGGTTATGCTCCCTCGCCCGATCACCAGGCAGCCTACTATTTCGTATCCTATCGCCAGCACAAAGCTGCTGGCCGGAATTGCCCAACGCAACAGGGTAATCGTTTTTTGTGATAGCAATCTCTTCCTTGACATTTTGCCACGAGTGAAAGGTTTATCTCTTGATACAAGTCGTTGCCCCTGTGTCGGCTTCTCAAGAGGCATCGGAGCCAGGTTAAAGCAAACCCCAGCCGTCTGCCTCTTGGCAAGCAAGGGCGAAGGTTAGCTGGGGTTTATCTACTCAACGACGAGGGGGGGCAGCCCTCGAGGCCATAGATAAAGCAGCTAGGTTATCCATTTGGTGTGCCAGGGGGCTCTATTCCTCTAGCGGGGAATTGGGGCGTGGATTTTGCCTTCTGTAACGCCGATACCTCTCATAGGCGTGTTGCAAAGCTGTGATAATCGCCTTTTGTGCTGGACCGTAATAACGAGTTCGAATCTCGTTCTGGATTTCCGCTACCCCCTCAGAAAGATGATGCCCGATAAGCAAGTCTAGGATGAACTTCTCCCCCAGCGAGGGAATGGAAGAGCAGGAAGCATCAACTATGACATCGGTGGTAGGGTCTACCTCCAGTTCCAGCCCTAAGACGTTGTAGGCAAACTTCGGAGAGATGTTCTCAGGTAATCGGGCATGACCGACGAAAAATAAGGTTTTGTCCTCGCTATCTATAAGCACCTTTCCTCCCTGTAAGGAGAGTCATCAGGTACTGTGTAACGTACATGATGACGCCATCTTGACCTGGTCCCACAGGCCAGCCTCCTTCAGGGCCTTGGTGGTGCGGGGCCGTGGCCCGCATAGTCGTGGCCAACAGGACCGACATGCCCGCGATGTCCGGCTTCGCTCCCTGACGGCCTGGACGGGGGCCTGGGGCGACATGTCATTGCTCAACGAGCGAGAAAATGGAACTATTATAAATATACCATCAAAATTGGTATTTGTCAATGATTAGGCATAGGCGGGTAAGTCCGCACGTAAACGTGGGCAAGTGATCGGGTGGGGCATGTTCCCACACA
>JAOZOT010000589.1 GCA_029933115.1 Anaerolineae bacterium
TGCTTGTTGACCACATCGTCGTATTCCAGCACGTGCTTGCGGATGTCAAAGTTGTAGCCTTCGACTTTGATCTGGGCGTTCTCGATGCTCTTGGAAACCAGGTTGTGTTCGATGGGGATGTCTTCTTCCACCCCCAGGCGGTCCATCAGGCTGGCCACAGCGGAGCCGCCGAAGCGGCGCATCAGGTCATCCTCCAGCGAGAGGTAGAAACGGGATGAGCCCGGATCGCCCTGGCGGCCGGCGCGACCGCGCAATTGGTTGTCAATGCGGCGCGCCTCATGGCGCTCGGTGCCCAGAATGTGCAGTCCTCCCAGTTCCAGCACCTTTGCCTTGCTCTGCTCGCACAGGGCGTACTTTTCGGCCAGCACTTGGGCCCAGCGGGTAGGATATTTTTGAGTGGGGTCCTGGCCGCGTCGCAGCATGTCGAGCGCCTCGTTCCAGGCCAGGCTGGGGATTTCGGTCAGGTCTACTCCCTCTTTGCGAAGCTGGTCACGGGCCAGGCCCTCTGGATTGCCACCCAGAAGGATGTCCACACCTCGCCCGGCCATGTTGGTGGCGATGGTCACCGCCCCTGGCCGGCCGGCCTGAGCGATGATGGTAGCCTCTTTCTCGTGATGTTTGGCGTTGAGTACCTGGTGAGGGATGCCCCGCCGGCGCAGCATCTCCGACAGCATCTCAGAACGTTCGATGGAAATGGTGCCCACCAACACAGGCCGACCCTGTTTGTGCAGTTCCTCTATCTCCTGGACCACGGCCCTGAACTTGGCTGCCTCGTTCCTATAGACCACATCAGGGTAGTCAATGCGGATCATGGGCTCATTGGTGGGGATGACCACCACATCCAGGTTATAGATTTTGTGGAACTCTTCGGCTTCGGTGGCGGCCGTGCCCGTCATGCCGGCCAGCTTGCGGTACATGCGGAAATAGTTCTGGAAAGTGATGGTGGCCAAGGTCAGGCTCTCGCGCCGGACGCGTACACCCTCTTTGGCCTCGATAGCCTGGTGTAGGCCTTCGGAATAGCGCCGTCCGTGCATCAAGCGACCGGTGAACTCGTCCACGATGATGACTTGATTATCCTGGACGATGTAATCGCGGTCACGCTTGAAAAGGACGTAGGCGCGGAGGGCATTGTCCAGATAAGGGGTCAGTTCGAAATTCTCCGGCGAGTACAGGTTGTCAATCCCCAACCAGTTTTCTACCTTGGCGATGCCTTCTTCGGTCAGGGTCACCACCCGCGCTTTCTCGTCCACGACATAGTCAACCTCGCGGCGCAGACGGGGCACCAGGCGCGCAAAAGTCTCATAGTACTCGGCCGATTCTTCGGCCTGGCCGGAGATGATGAGTGGGGTACGGGCTTCATCAATGAGGATGTTGTCTACCTCGTCAACGATGGCATAGTTGAGCTCCCGCTGGACGCACTGAGAGAGGTCCAGCACCATGTTATCCCGCAGGTAGTCGAAGCCAAACTCGTTGTTGGTGCCGTAGGTCACATCGGCGGCATAGGCTTCACGACGCCTGACCGGCCTCAGGTATTGGAAACGGTCGTCAGTGGCCGGATAGTCGGGGTCGAAGAGGAAAGAGCCCAGATCGGGGTTGGCTGCGGCCGACTGGATGACCCCTACTGAGAGGCCCAGCAGGTGATAGATGGGGCCCATCCATTGGGTGTCGCGTTTGGCCAGGTAGTCATTGACCGTCACCAGATGGGCGCCGCGACCGGTGAGGGCATTGAGGTAAATGGGCAAGGTAGCTACCAGAGTCTTACCTTCTCCGGTTTTCATCTCTGCGACCTTGCCCTGATGAAGGACGATGCCACCCAGAAGCTGGACATCAAAGTGGCGCATACCGGTGGTGCGTTTGGAAGCTTCTCGCACAGCGGCGAAGGCACGCGGGAGGAATTCCTCCAGAAGCTCCTCTTCGACTTTCCTGACTTCGGCCTCTATCTTCTCAACTTCTATTCTGATCCGCTCACGATGGTAGAAATCCGTCTCTGCAGCCAGTTCGCGCTGTTTTTCCCGAAGCCGCGATTTGAGTTCGGCGGTAGCCTCAGCTATTTGGGCCTTGAACTGAGCGGTCAAGGCCCGCAACTCTTCATCGGACAGCTTCTCAAACTCTGGCTCCAGGGCGTTGATCTCTTCTACGATAGGCCACAGTTTATTCAGTTCTTTCTCATTGGGGTCGCCAACGACTTTGGTCAGAATACTTTTAAACATGAGGTCTTCCCCCGTACATTATACCACAAATCATAATTTTACAAAAAGAGGGGGAAGCAGTGTGCCTGCGCAGCAGGTCGGGGGGGTGTGGGGGGTGTCCCTCCACACATTCTCTTTTCTCCTCCACCAAGTGGGAGGTCGGCCCATCGGTTCTGCCCTCAGAGCGTGTCTGAAAATTCAGGGGGGGG
>JAOZOT010000121.1:0-7548 GCA_029933115.1 Anaerolineae bacterium
ACCGGCGGGGCAGGCTTCATCGGCAGTCACACCACGGCCGCTCTATTGGCTCGGGGCGACCGGGTGATCTGCCTCGACAACTTTAACGACTACTACAGCCCCCAGCGCAAACGCAAAAACGTGGCCGAGTTCCTGGATCACCCTGATTACCGGCTATACGAAGGAGACGTCCGCGACAGGGAGCGATTGGAGGAGATTTTCGCCGAGGAGAAGCCGGACAAAGTCATCCACATCGCGGCTATGGCCGGAGTGCGGCCCTCCATTGAGCGCCCCCTGCTGTACGAGGAGGTTAACGTCAAAGGGACCCTCAATATGTTGGAGGCCGCCCGCCGCTACGGGGTGACCAACTTTCTGTTCGCCTCGTCCTCGTCGGTCTATGGCGGACAAGAGAAGGTGCCTTTCAGCGAGGACGACCCCATCGCCCGCCCCATCTCCCCCTACGCCGCCACCAAAGCAGCCGGGGAATTGCTGTGCTACACTTATCACCACCTGTATGGCCTCAACGTCACCTGCCTGCGCTTCTTCACCGTCTACGGCCCCAGAGGCCGGCCCGACATGGCCCCCTATCTGTTCACCAAGTGGATCC
This sequence comes from Anaerolineae bacterium, assembly GCA_029933115.1. Taxonomy (GTDB): domain Bacteria; phylum Chloroflexota; class Anaerolineae; order E26-bin7; family E26-bin7; genus E26-bin7. Next base: position 587 of record JAOZOT010000121.1, read on the forward strand.
TTGAAGGAGCAGAGTTGACGATGTTCGGCGACGGCACCACCTCCCGCGACTACACCTACATTGACGACATCGTCTCCGGCGTAGTGGCAGCTCTGGACGCCAATTTGAGCTACGAGATCATCAACCTGGGCAATTCCCAAACGGTTACCCTTCGCGACTTTATCGCCCTGATAGAAGGGTTGGTGGGCAAAAAGGCACATATTGTGCCATTGCCTATGCAGCCGGGTGACGTACCGCGCACCTGGGCCGACATTTCCAAAGCCCGCCGTCTGCTGGGCTACGACCCCCAGACCACGATTGAAGAGGGCATGAAACACTTTGTAGCCTGGTACCGCCGGGAAGTCCTGAGTGAGCAGCCTGAGCTGAAGCGAGGGAAGCCGAAATGACGGTTGCTGCTATAGAGAAAGGGACAGAGAACGGCAGTTGGCTGAACCAGGTCTGGGCCCTTTTGGAAGACTCTTTGGTCTGGCTCTTTGCAGCAGCTACCATCTACCGTCTCTACCTCTGCCTGCGACCTCCCATCACCAGCACCGATCTGTTGCGCTACATCGGTTTCGGCAAGGAATTCTGGAAATATGGCCTGACTATCTACAATTACCCCGCGGAGCACTTTGCCGGCACCCCATACGCTCAGCTCTGGCCGACCATGCACTTTATCTATCCGGCCCTGGCCATACTGTTCTTCGCCCTCGTCTCCAAAATCTGGCCGGCGCTGTTTTTCGGCAAATTGGTCCTGACGGCCATAGAGGGCTTGAACGCTTTCCTCATCTGGAAGATCAGCGACGACCGCCTGCTGGCTTTGCTCTACTACATCAGCCCGGCCAGCCTGTGGTGGGTCTCTCGCGAGGGACAATACGAACCGTTGGTGGTCCTTTTCGGCCTGATCGCCCTCTACCTTCTGTCCCGCCGCCCTCAATGGGCCTATCTCAACCTGGCCCTGGCCATTCAGACCAAATACACCCCCGGCTTTCTCCTGCCCTATTTCCTCAGGAAGAAGATCGGCTGGCGGGAGGGTCTGTTTTTCATCGTCGGTTTCATTCCCAGCATACTGTTCACCCTGCGGAGTGAATACATCTTCCGCATTTTCACCCCTGGCTACATGGCCATTGGCTGCAATTCATATACTTGGAACATCTTTGATAGCGAAAAGCTGTGCAGCACCCCTTTCTGGCTGGTGGTAGCCAACGCCGTACTCACCTACGGCATCCTGATATTATGTCTGGTTTTCGCCACCCGTGAGCTTGCGCGGCAGGTCGGGGGATATGGGGAGCTTCGAATCTTCGAATACATTGGTCTGGCCTTCTTCATCGTCTTTCTAAAATCCATCTCTTGGGCCCAGTTTTGGTACATTCCAACCATCCCTCTCTTTGCCCTAACTATTGAAGAGAGCCGAGAACGGAGGCTGTTCTTCTCTCTGTGCCTTTTCGAGATGGCGGCACTCCATAATCTGCTCATCGGGCCTTTCGGTTGGGTTAATCCGTCTCCCCCATACCAATATATGTGGGGGGTCTAGCGTATGCTTGAACTTGTCCCCCAGATCCCAACGCAGATCGCTTTTCGTCGCTTCGGCTGGCCCAGGCAGCTACCTTTCAGCTTGGTCATCAGTGTCTGTTATCGCTGCAACTCCCGTTGTCTCACCTGCAACGTCTGGAAGAAGGAAGCCGACGAGCTTTCGCTGGACGAGTGGGAGCAAGTCTTTGCCAAAATCGGAAGGACGCCCTATTACCTGACTTTCAGCGGCGGCGAGCCTTTTCTGCGCCGGGACATCGTGGAGCTAATCAGCCTCGCCTACCACCACTGCCGGCCTAGAGTTATCACCATTCCCACCAACGGCCTACTCTACAACGTTATCCCAGAGCAGGTGGAAGCTATTCTGAGGGCTACACCGGAGGCCCAGGTGGGCGTCAACCTCTCTCTGGATGGCCTGGGTTCCCAACACGACGAGATACGCAATGTCCCCGGCACCTGGGAGCGGGCCCTGAGGACCTATCGCGCCTTGAGGGTCCTTGAATATCCCAACCTGACCCTGAGTATCCACACCGTCATCTCCCGCTTCAACGTAGCCGATATTCAGACTATCTATCAGGGCTTGCAGGCTCTCAGGCCCGACTCTTACATCGCCGAGATCGCTGAAGAGCGGGTTGAGCTGGACACCATGGGAGCCGACATCGCCCCTACCCCAGAGGAATATGCCCAGGCGGCCGATTTCCTCATCGAGCATCTGCGGAGCCAGCGCTTCAAGGGCCTGGCTCGTTTCACTCAGGCTTTTCGGATACACTACTACGACTTGGTTAAGCAGATCTTGCAGGAACGACGTCAGGTCATCCCCTGCTATGCCGGCTGGGCCTCGGGGCACATCGCTCCCGATGGCGATGTCTGGACCTGCTGCACGCGAGCCGAGCCCATCGGCAATCTCCGCCAGAGCGACTACGATTTGAGGCGAATTTGGTTCGGCGAAGAAGCCGCGCGGCTGCGGCGGAGCATCGCTGCCGGTGAATGTTACTGCCCTATGGCCAACGCCAGCTACACCAACATGCTCCTCCACCTGCGGACCCTGGCACGGGTGCTCCAGGCTATCATAATGCAGAGCTATCACTCTCGGTAAAGGACTGGCAAATTGAGAACCCAGAAAAGAGCCCTAAGGCCTTATTTAGATTTGGGTTTGATCGCACTGCTGGTGCTCCTCTTTACCAAAGACTGGTTCAAAGAAGGCATTCCCATCGGCGATTTTGGAACTTACGTGACTTGGACGTGGTATCTACGGAAATCTCTGCTGGAAACACACCGACTCGTCTCATGGAGTCCATACTGGTTTAACGGCGGGCCATTCCTGGTAGTGACCAATTCGTTCCTGAGCTATTTCGTCTTTCTAGTGCCCAGTCTCTTCATGGATCTGGTCCTGGCTATCAAGTTTACCGTCGTTGTCTCCCACATCTTTTCCGGCTGGACGATGTACTTCCTGAGCCAACGCTTAGTTGCAGATCGCGATGCTTCCCTGCTAGCTTCTATCGCTTATGCCCTCCATCCAGCCCACATCGCCACTTCGGCCTTTTACTGTCACCTGGAGTACTCTCTATTTTACTGCGTTATCCCACTTTTTTACTTGACCTATCTCGAGACACTGGAAAGACACCAACGGAAGCATGTACTCTTGGCTGGGTTCCTCCTGGGAATTATGTCCTTACTCTCCGTCCAATATACCATAGTGACCAGCCTGGGTCTGGCTTTCCTCTTCCTAATCACCCTGATCAGACAGGCGCTGAGTTGCCAGGGCGAACTGAGCGCACCGCCACGTGCCGAGCCTGTCGAAGCATTGAAGACGATGGCGGCCGTTTCATGGCCAATCATCAGAGATTCCCTGTTCATCGCATTAATTGGGTTGGGATTGGCGGCTTCGTGGTTCATCCCCCTGCTGATGGCGTGGGATCTGCAAGGCCCCTTCTCGCCCGATTACGTGAAGACACTGATCCCCTACATGTCCTTGGACAATCCGCTTATGCTCCTCGACCGATGGGGCGTCTTACTGAGAGGCAAAGCATCACCTTCGATGATATATCCTTCGGGCCTCCCAACATGGATGGCGGGACCATACCTCGGCGTGTTCTATCTGGGGCTCTCTCTGCTGGCCCTCCTAGCGGTGGGCTTCCCCGTCTACTCTGACAGGAGGACAAGACATGCACTCCCTCTACTAGCCATCCTGCTTGCAGGGTTGTGGCTGTCAATGGGTCCCTATTCACTATACAAAGTCCTATCTCTACTTGACAGCCACTTGCCAAGGCCTACATTTTCTTCAGAAACCAGCTTTATATTTATCCTGGCAGGATTGACCATCTTCGGCCTAGCCATCCGGCTGCGGCAGGCCTCCTGGCGCAAAGTAATCCGGGTTCTCCTCGCCTTGCTGGCCTTCTCCCCTGCCCTCCTCCTGTTGAAACCTTTCATGCTATTGAGGGAAATTATCCCCATCGTGGCTCGTATGCGTTTTCCTTTACGCTTCTTTTTCCTGGCCGTGTTTGCTCTTTGCCCTCTGGTCGGTTTCGCCACGGTGACTCTAAAACGCCGCCTATCTCCCCGCCCTTTCAGATGCCTTTACTTGCTGATGGTGATCATCATCCTGCTGGACTTTTATCCCTATCATCACACCTTCGCTTGGCAGCATGACCCCGGCGAGACCCGTCAGTTATATGAACAACTGGGCCAAGGGGAGGAAGAGTACAGGATTATGAGCCTCAGCCCAGATATGATGGTTGACCTGGGAATTATCTACTCAAAGAAGCCAGCCGCTTGGCTCGGATTAGTCTGGGCTTCACCGCGCCTGACTCACACTTTTTACGTGAAGAGCTTCGAGCCCATCTTTTGGAAGGAGGGCAGCGAGAACGCGGCTGTTTTGTTCGGCGTGGCTAACCTTAAATATTTGATCACCGACAAATTCACTGAGGAATCTCTGGAAGGATACCTTCACCAAGCTGAAAGGTTGGAACTCGTAGCCGAGACCTCTCTCTTCAGCGTTTTCAAAAATACGGCCTGGCGGCCCTACGTCCAGGTCTACTCGCGAGGAGCCCTATATGTGGGTAGCTCCACTTCAATCCTGTTCTCTTTTCTACCCTACCTGTCACGTGAAGGCGTCGCAGTGATCCACGGCCCTTCCAAATACCTGGAAGACTACTCTCTAGATTCCCTGGCCGAGTTTGACATCATCCTGTTGGACAAATCCAGATTCAGAGATGCAGAACGGTTTAATCAGCTTCAGAGGTCATTGAAAGAACGGCTGATCCAGCTAAAAAAGTGTAATCCAGAGGAGATCCCCGACAAGCTGGCGAGCGATTTCAGTTCTGAAGAGACAGAATCCGTCGTCGAGTGGCACAGGCCCGATCCCGAAGAGATCAGGGTGAACGTTCAAAGCAACAGGCCAACTGTCGTGATGATCAGTGAGTCCTGGTATCCCCACTGGCATGTCTATGTTGACGGCAAGGAAGAGGAGCTTTTGCGAGTCAATTACGCCTTTCAGGGAGTCAAGCTCGACCAGGGCGCACACCAAGTAGTGTTCAAATACCAACGACCGAGCTACTTTCGACTAGGCTATGGCCTCACCACCCTCACCTTGATAGCCATTGGATTGATGCTAGCCTTGGAGGCTTGGCTTCTGAAGCGCCGCTGAAGCACACCCCGGAGGATACCGCTCATGTTGGACAGACTTGGAGACAAATCAAGGGCATATCAGAATTTCATTCCGCTTCTGATCTTATACACCTCTTTCCGCCTGATGACGCGACTCCTCTATCGCCCCGGCGGACTGATCTACGACTATTCCGACTACTACTTCTTCCGCGCCGTCGCTGAGTTATCGAATCAGGGCTACTATCCATTCATCCATTATTGGATGGAATACCCTCCCCTCTTCCCCTGGCTGAACGTAGGCATTTACCGTCTGAGTCTGCTCGTCCCCCTTTGGGTGGAGTCACGCTTCTGGTTCTATACCCTCCTCAGTCTGGCCACGCTGCCCTTCGAGATAGGCAACCTGACTGCCCTCTACCTCATCGCTCTGGAGCTGTACGACCGGGCCAAGGCTTTGCGTTGTGCCTGGATATACGCCTGCCTCTTTGCCCCCCTCTACACCTGGACAGGATGGTTCGACAACGTTCCCCTCTTCTTTTTGCTCCTGGCCTTATACTGCCTGCTCCGGCAACGCGGACGGCTGGCCGGTCTGGCCACCGGCCTGGGTTTCATGGTCAAAGTCACGCCTGCCCTTCTACTGCCCCTCGGCCTGCGCTCTCTGTCCGGTCTGGCCAGAAAGATGGGCTATCTGGCACTGGCCGGCCTGACGGTGGCCCTGATTTCTTTGCCCTTCCTGCTGACCAAACCAGCCTTCTTCCTGACCAGCTTCCGCAGCATGGCAGAGCGGTCCTCGTGGGAGACCATCTGGGCTCTGATGGACGGCTACTTCTCCTACGGCGTACTCCCGGCCGACCGCTTCGACCCAACTGTTGATTTCGCCACCCATCCCTCCCATCTGCCCTGGCTCTGGATCACTGTCGCCTTCGGCCTCATCTACCTATGGCTTTACACCCGTCAGGTGAACTGGCAGGACCGGCGAATCATCACAGCCTTCGCCGGCCTCAGTGTCAACCTCTTCCTTCTGTACTCCAAAGGTTACAGCCCCCAGATGGGGGTCGCCTTGGTGCCCTTCATCGTGTTGCTCTTCCCCAACCTGCGGGGAGTCATCTACCTGGTGCTGTTGACAGCCATTGACTTTCTCGAAGGCACGGCCTATTTCATCGTCTTCCCTGAGGAACACTGGCTGCTGACAGGCACAGTACTATCGCGTTCAGCCCTCATTCTAGCCCTGGCCATCGAGTATGGACTGATCTTCTTCTCTCTGGACTCCCCGGAGGTGAAGCGGATCAAGCAGCGAGCCTTCTGGAGTCTGGTCGCCGTCCTGCTCCTGGCCGGGTGCGCTGCCATTTACCCATTAGGCCAAGCCTACGTTGAAGATCGCTACGCCCAGGAGGAATATCGGCCGGTGATTGAATTCCTGCGGGCCGAAGCTGAGAAAGGAGCGACCTGTCTCCTCCTGACTGATCAGTCTCTCTATCCCCGCTTCTACCCCTGGCTGAGGAAGTATACGGACCTGTATCTAGTTGAAAACGAAAAGCAGATCGCAGAGGCCGCGACCAGGTGCAACGAACTGTGGCTATTTCGCGGGAACGAGGTGCCCTCCGCCGTCAAGGAATGGCTGGAAGAACGCGCCAGCCTCGTGAGCGATCACGATTTCGCTCAGGGTCAGCTTCTCCATTACACAACTCCTCGAGTGGGAGGCGTTGAATGAAGAGAAGGGAGAACGTAGTGCAAGCCCTGGCCGTCGGCCTCTTCCTGTTGTCCTTCTACCTGCTAACCTACAGCGGTCAGTTCCACTCCAGCGACGGCCAAGCCATGTTTGCCGTGACGGAGAGCATCGTCCGGCGCGG
>JAOZOT010000121.1:7648-9333 GCA_029933115.1 Anaerolineae bacterium
TTCGGCCTGGCCACCCTGGCCTGGCCCTACGCCAAATACTTTTTCAGCGATCCCCTGGCCGGCCTAGGACTTTTCGCCGCCGCCTACTTCCTGCTGCGCTACCGGGACAGTGGGAAGGCCGGTGACTCTTTCTGGGCCGGGGCCAGCCTGGGCCTGGCCACAGCCACCCGCTTCGCCAACATCGTCGCCCTGCCCCTGTTCGGCCTCCTGTTGCTGGCGTACATAAGGTGGTGGACGATAGTCCACCGCCCAGAACGCGGACTATCGTCCGCTTGTAGCCTGGTGATAAGGGACAAACCCCTATCCACCCTTTTCGCCTTCGCTTTCCCGCTGGCCCTCACCGCCCTTCTCCTGGGGAGCTACAATTACGCTCGCTATGGCAATGTCTTTCAGACAGGCTATCTCCCCCAAGAAAAATTCTCAACCCCCTGGTTGGAGGGCATCAGCGGGCTGCTGATCAGCCCTGGCCGGGGTCTTTTCTTGTACGCCCCCGTCCTGCTGGCCAGCCTCCTGGCTATACCGGCTTTCGCCAAACGACACCGCCTGGAGGCAGCTCTGGCCCTACTGGTCAGTGCTTCACACGTCCTCCTCTATGGCCGCTGGTTCTTCTGGCACGCTGGCTATGCCTGGGGGCCGCGCTTCCTGGTGCCCATTGTGCCTTTTGCCGTCGTCCTCATGGCCCCCCTGATGGAGAAACTATCGGGCAAAGGGTGGCCGGCCTTCGCCGCCCTGTGTCTGGTCAGCGTGGCCATCCAAATCCTGGGGCTGAGCGTGGACTTTACGTTGTTCCAAGAAGGGCTTCTTTTCCGTTTCAGAGACTTGCGCATGTTCGACCCCAGGACCTATTTCGAGTTCCGGTTTTCGCCCTTGCTGGGCCAATGGGCCCTGCTGCGTCTGGAGAACCTGGACTTTGCCTGGGTGCGGATGATGAGCAGCCCCCCTTCGACAGGCTCAGGATACGCCCCTCGCCCGCGAGTAGATTGGCCCGTCCTTATCTCCAACGTGGCATTGGTGATAGCAACCGCCCTGGGTCTCCGTTGGGTTTTTCTCCGACGCAGAAAGAACAACGAACGCGGAGTCCTCGTCGTGATGAGTCTATTGGCCTTGGGCGTGATGGCCTTCTCCCTGGCACGCTACAAAGACGATCAGCACAGAGACTATCGAGAATTACTGAGCTACCTCGAGGCCCACTCCCAACCGGGGCAAGCCATCGTCTTCAACATCCCAGAAGACACGCCGGTCTTGCAGAACCACTACAAAGGCCGCCTGCCCGCCTACGGCCTGATGGAGACTAGCGCCCCCGTCACACCGGCCACGGCAAGCCTGCTGGACAAGCTAGCAGCACAGTATACCGGCCTGTGGCTCATCCCCAGCCCCCAACTCTCCGAAAACGGCCTGGAGCTGCACCTGAGGGAGCGCGGCTACCAGGCTGCCGATGAGAGCTTTGGCGAACTGCGCCTGCTCCTCTATGCCTTCCCCCAAAAGCCTCTGACCCGCCACGCGGTGGGGGCCATCTTCGGTGAGGCCATTGTCCTGGAAGGCTACGCCCTGGAGGAAAAGGTCCAGGCTGGCGACGTCCTTCATCTGGACTTGTACTGGCGAGCCTCCGCTCCGGTGGCTGAGGATTATCAGGTCTTTGTCCACCTTCTGGGTGAGGACGGCCAGCGTTGGGCTCAAAAGGACGG
>JAOZOT010000590.1 GCA_029933115.1 Anaerolineae bacterium
TCGGCCCCGGCGACATCAGCCCCTGGCACAACGAGGAAATGCGCGCCGCCCTCGAACGCCAGGCCCGCGAGCGCACCTTCCGCGTCATCCCCGTGCTGCTGCCCGGCGCCACCCGTCCCGCCGAGCGCGACCTGCCGCTCTTCCTCAAGCGCCGCACCTGGGTTGACTTCCGCCACACCGGGCTGGAGGACGAGTACACCTTCCATTGCCTGTGCTGCGGCATCCAGGGCGTCGCCCCCGGCCCCCCGCCCGCCGGGGTCGAAGAGGCCGACGCCATCCCACCCATCCGCCCGCTGCCCCCCCCGGCTCGTACATGCCTTTGCCCCCCAACGCCGATTTCGTGGGGCGGGCCGAGGAGCTGCGCACCCTGGCCCGCCTGCTGTGCGACGGCGGGGACGCGGCGGCGGTGGCCGTGGGCCAGATCGCCGCCGCCACCGGCCTGGGCGGCATCGGCAAGACCCAACTGGCCGTGGCCTTTGTCCATCGCTACGGCCACCGCTTCCCCGGCGGGGTCTTCTGGCTGGATTGCAGCGACCCCGAGGCCATCCCCGATTACGTGGCCGCCTGCGGCGGGCCGCAAGGGATGGACCTGCCCGGCTTCGAGGACCTGCCCCGGCCCGACCAGATAGCCCGGGTGCAGGCCGAGTGGCGCCGGCCCATCCCCCGCCTGCTGGTGTTGGACAACGCCGAGGAGGTGGAGGTGGTGCGCCACTGGCGGCCCACCGGCGGCGGCTGCCGCTTGCTGGTCACCTCCCGCCGCGCCGACTGGCCTACCTGGCTGGGGGTGCAGCCCCTGGCCGTGGGCACCCTGCCCCGCGCCGAGAGCCTGGAACTGCTCTGCCGGCCCCAGCTCAAACCAGGCCAACCGGCCGAGAGCTGCCCCCTCTACCACGACCCGGCCGCCGACGAACTGTGCGCGCTGCTGGACGACCTGCCGCTGGCCTTGCACCTGGCGGGGGCCTACCTGGCCCTCTACGGCCACGAGGTGAGCCTGACGGAGTACCTGGAGGAGTTGCGGGCCGGACCCTTGAAGCACTTCTCCCTGCGCCGCGCCGCCGGAGACCTGCCCTCGCCTACCGGGCACGAGCAGAGCGTGGCCGCCACCTTCCGGGTGAGCTACCGCCGCCTGGACCCGGCCGACCCGACCGACGCTCTGGCGCGGCGGCTCTTTGCCCTGGCCGGACACTGCGCCCCCGGCGCGCCCATCCCCCGCGAACTGCTGCGCCGCGCCCTGCCCGAGGAGATGTCCCAGGACAAGCCCTTCGACGGAGTTTACAGTGAGCGAAGCCGAACTGCTCAGGACAAGCACCGCTTTGCCGAGGCCCTGCGCCGCCTGGCCGACCTGGGGCTGTTGGAAGCAGCGGGTGAGGGCGACTGCCAGGTGCACCGCCTGCTGGCCGAGTTCGCCCGTGAGGTGGGAGCGGAAGAAGAGGCGGAGGCCGCCGACGCCCTGGCCCAGGCCGTGGCCGAGATGGCCACTGAAGCCAACGAAAGCGGCCTGCCGGCGCGGATGCTGCCCTTGCTGCCCCACCTGCGGCAGGTCGCCGCCGCAGCCGAGAGGCGCGGCGATGAGCGGGCCGGTTGGCTCTACAATGAACTGGGCTATCACCTGAACATGGTAGCAGACTACGCCGGGGCGCGGGCGGCTTATGAGCGGGCGCTGGCCATTGACGAAGCGGCCTTCGGCCCGGAGCACCCGGACGTGGCCAGGGACGTCAACAACCTGGGTGAGGTGCTGCGCGAGCTGGGCGACCTGGCGGGGGCGCGGGCAGCATACCGGCGGGCGCTGGCCATCTGGGAGAAGCAGCTTGGCCCCGAACACCCCCAGGTAGCCACCGCCGTCAACAACCTGGGGGGTGTGCTGCAAGACCTGGGCGACTTGGACGGGGCGCGGGCCGCCTTCCAGCGGGCGCTGGCCATAGATGAGGCGGCCTTCGGCCCGGAGCATCCCAATGTGGCCATCTGCGTCAACAACCTGGGGCTGGTGCTGCACGACCTGGGCGACCTGGCGGGGGCGCGGGCGGCTTATGAGCGGGCGCTGGCCATCTTGGAGGCGACCCTGCCGCCCGGCCATCCGCACATCGAGATTGTGCGGCGGAATCTGGCGGGGGGTGAGGGCCGAGAATGACCCTTCGTCACCCTCCCGCAGGGTTCGCACCTGAGAGACCCTCCCGCAGGTTCACAACCTGCGGGAGGGTGAGGGCATCCCAACGTGGCCACCGCCGTCAACAACCTGGGGGGTGTGCTGCGCGAGCAGGGCGACCTGGCGGGGGCGCGGGCGCACTTCGAGCGGGCGCTGGCCATCTTGGAGCGTTCGCTGGGCCCCGACCACCCCAAGACCCAGCTCGTGCGGGAGAACCTGGATGGCCTGCCGCCGCAGTGACCCTCCCGTGC
>JAOZOT010000591.1 GCA_029933115.1 Anaerolineae bacterium
CAAGCCTGCGGGAGGGTAGCCGTCCCCTCTGCGGGTGAATTACGAAAGGGCCTCAATCTGCGGTGACTGCTCATTCGCTCCGTGGCGGATTTGCAATCCGCTGCGAGAACCATATTGGTAAGCCGAGGTGGGAGATGATGAGCCCTGATCGCAAGCGGATCCTGATCGTGGACGATGATGAGAAGCTGGCTGCCCTCTTGCGGGAAAGTCTACGGACCCTGGGCGAGGGCTACGATGTAGTCACAGCCAGAGGAACGGACGAAGCCCTGGCCAAAGTCAGCAAACGCTCCTTCGATCTGGTCATCACCGACTTGATGATGCCAGAGGTGGACGGCCTGCAATTGCTCGAGGCCCTCAAGGCCATCAACCCGGCCATAATCACGGTAGCCATGACCGCTTTTGATTCCCGGGAGATAAGGGCCAAGGCCGAGAGCTTTGGGATTTATCGCTACTTATCCAAACCCTTCTCCGTCCAGGAGTTCAGACAATGCGTGAAAGATGCCTTCGAAGAAGCAGAACGGGCTCAGAAGATGGCTGCTTTCTCCGAAGAGCAACTCGAGGCCATAAAACGCAATCTGGCCTCGCTGCGCGCCAGCGTCGGCGCCCATAGCGTTGCGCTCATTGATTCTGGGGGAAAGATCATCAGTATCCGAAGCATCGAACGAGGGCTGGATATGACCGGCCTCTGCAACGCTTTGGTCACGGGCAACGCGGCCGTTGCTGCCGAGGTAGCCAATCTATTGGGCGGCTGGCCAACGTGCAGGCTCAGCTATCATGAGGGTGGTGATTACAACGTCTGTCTCTACACCCTGAACGAAGATTTTTCCCTGGTGATTGTCTTTGGGCAGGGGGTGAAGGTGGGGCAAGTCTGGTTCTACGCCAAGCAGGTGGTTGATGATTTGCAGCACTCGCTGCCTGGTGGGGAGCCCGTGGGTGAGGTCGCAGAGGGTGAACCCGCAATCCTGGCCTTGGAAGCTGAAAAGGCCGGCGCGCCTGAGCGGGTAGAGGCGGGGGCTCAGGCTGCTCCCGACGACTGGGAGGCTGCTGCGGAGGAGGTGGCCCGAGACTTTGGGGGCATCTCGCTGGCCGAAGCTCAGGCTATGGGCCTGCTGGGGGAGGACTTTGGCAAATCCCTCGACAATGAGGAGGAAGGGTAACGGCCCTTCGCATAGTCCTGGTGGTAGAGGTGCCCCTTGCGGGCGTTCCAGGATGACCGCCAGGGTGCGTCCCAACGGGGCGACCGTGAGGGTGTGCCCCTACAGGGGCTAGGAGATGATCTCGTAGACCGGCGGCGGGGCCTGGACGGGTTCCTCGCTCCAGGCGTAGGCGGCCAGCAGCTTCTCGCGGCCCTGAGCCAACTTGTCGCTATCGTTGGCGTGGATGGTCAGCAAGGGCTCGCCGCGCTCCACGTAATCGCCGATTTTGGCTTGCAGAACTACTCCCACAGCGTGGTTAATGGGGTCGCCTTTTCGGGCCCGGCCGGCGCCCAGAGACATGGCTGCCAGGCCCACCTCCATAGCGTCAACGCCCGCCACGTAGCCGGCGCGGGGTGCAGGGACATCTTGGACGATAGCTGCCTGGGGTAGGCGCGAGGGGTCATCCACAGCGGCCAGGTCCCCGCCCTGAGCGGCGATCCATTCCCTGAATTTGGCCAGAGCGCGGCCAGAATAAAGGGCCTCTAGCAGGATGGCTCGTGCGTCCTGGGGGTCCTGCGCTTTGCCTCCCAGAATCAACATCTGCCCGGCCACGCTCAGGCAATGCTCCAAAAAGTCGTGGGGGCCGTGGCCGTGCAGGGTGTCCAGAGCCTCCTTGAGTTCCAGGGCGTTGCCCACGGCCCGGCCCAGAGGCTGGTTCATGTCGGAGAGGACGGCCCTGACCCGACGGCCTACTCCCTGGCCGATTTCCACCATGAGCCGGGCCAGGGCAGTGGCCTCCTCCATCGTTTTCATGAATGCCCCCCGGCCCACTTTCACGTCGAGGACGATGGCCTTGGCTCCAGAGGCGATCTTTTTGCTCATGATGGACGAAGCGATGAGGGGCAGGCACCCGACGGTGGCTGTCACGTCTCGCAGGGCGTATAGCTTGCCGTCGGCCGGGGCCAGGTCGGCTGTCTGCCCGCAGACCACCAGGCCCACCGTGCGCAATTGGGCCAGGAACTCGGCGGTGGTGATGTCGGCCCGAAAGCCGGGGATAGATTCCAGCTTGTCCAGAGTGCCGCCGGAGAAGCTGAGGGCCCGCCCCGACATCTTGCCCACCGGCAGGCCCGTGGAAGCTACCAGAGGAGCTACGGCCAGGGTGGTCTTGTCACCCACCCCGCCGGTGGAGTGTTTGTCCACCACCAGAGGGGCGATCTCTTTCAGGTCCAGCATCTGGCCGGAGCGGGCCATGGCCAT
>JAOZOT010000592.1 GCA_029933115.1 Anaerolineae bacterium
ATGTTCTGGAACGCTACTATCCCAAAAAGTTGAGACAGAAGTTTGCCTGGGTCAAGGAGTGCAATCAACCGGAATGAGGCTGGCCTTGGGAACCAGATGATACGATTAACAAGGGGAGAGCCACCCTCTTTAGGGTGGCTCTCCGATAGGATTGGATTTTGGTGAGCCGCCAGGGACTCGAACCCCGAACCGAGTGATTAAGAGTCACCTGCTCTGCCAAATTGAGCTAGCGGCCCATTGGGTAAGACATAGCAGCGTGAGAAATTATACCATACCTTTGCCTTTTTGACAAAATACTACTGCACTTGAGGTTGGAGTTTCAATCGAAAATCAAGCTTGTAGTGCACACTTTTCCAGATGCGTTAGAGCACCAATACTGTCCGGATAAACGACTGTCATCTGGTTGAGTTTGGCGAAGAGCGAGTTTTGTGGTAAGTTATTGAGCATCTTTCATCACCAGGAGGTGCTCTATGGCTTCATCATTCATTACCCGACATCAAGTTAAACACGCGTGGCCCCGGAGGGCAGCCTGAGACAGTTCCCAGGCGCACTACGCCCTAGGTAATCGGAGCAAAGGCCACAATAGTCTGCTATGTAGCAGGCCGGAAGCCCGCCGGGGGCAGTTCAAAGCTCCAACTGAAGTTGATTTTGAATTCATGAAGCCGATCCAGGGCCAAAAGCCTGGTCGCTCATCTCCAGTTTAGTGGGAAGGGTTTGAGAGAGTAGGGGAGCAGGTCGGAATGGCCCAGATGGTCAAGAACAGCCTGGACAAGGCCCGATCAAGCCGATCTGAGCGGCCATTTGCCCCCTTTGCCTGAGGGACAGCCTGTCCGTCTCTGTTTCCGCTTAGGCGGGCACATTGGGGTAGGGCCCCATCGTGATTTCGTCATCTTCCTTCCTACGCCATAGCCAATCCCGGAATGGGGCAGGCCTCCCTCACCTGCCCTGCCCGAATCAAATACCGCAGGTGACGACCATCGGCCCGACAGCTCAGGGCCAGGAGGTCTACCATCTGCTCCCAACGGGTTTGCCTCCGTCGGTTATACAGAAACTCAAAGCGGGCCACGTAGAGGGGTAAGTACACCTTTGACAAGCCACGATGCACTGCCAGGTGGGCTCGTAGTAGGGACCAGATTCCTTCCGGGGTGTTGACATGCACTTGGTCACGAGCGTACTCGCCCTGACTGTGGTTGACGCTCCGGCGCCGGTACCCCGGCCGCTCCGGGAAGGCGTAGATGCTGTATTCATCAGTGTAGACCTGGGCCCCTTGAGCTACCGGCCGTTCGACGAAGGGCCGGATAGTCTTGGTCTGCACATTGGCGCAGGGAATCAGGTAGATGTGTCCCTGGCGATCAACCAGGCCCAGGATGGGCACCTTGTCCGTGTCCCATACGCCTCGGCCGGGTTTCTTCAATCCCCGACGGCGAGGCAAGCGGTCGAGGGAAAGCCCACCGGCGTTTCCTTTCAGCCCGCCGATGATGTAAATCTCGTCGATTTCCACCGGCCCGGCCAACACGAAACGAAAGCGCCGGGTGATGTAAGCCAATTGGAACAAACTTACCATACGCCGGGCCGACTTATAATTGATGTGCAACTCACCGGCGATTTCCTGGGTGCTGCAGCCCGGCACAAACAGGAACCCGCCCCATAGCCACAGGCGTACATGGAGGTGGCTGCCCTCTATGATAGTGCCACTCAGGTCGGTAAAAGTCACCTCATGACCACGCTTCTCGGTGCAGTCCCGGCAAGTATGGCGCCGGTAATGGTCACGATAGTGCTGCTCCTTGGTGGTCAAGTTCGTCCCACGGCAGTAGATGCAGCGTAGCCCGGTCGGCCGGCGCAGACGCCGATAGAGAGTCGCGCACCATGCTTTGGGCAACAAGCTGAACAGCCCTCGTAAGCTGCCCTTGATGGCTACCAGAGCCAACTCTTCGGCCCAACTCCACTCGTCGGGCCGGGGTGGGTCAGGAAACATCTTGGCCGCCGGCGCTTTCAGTTCGGCATCTGAAGGCTCAGCCGCTTTCAGCCGTTGCCGCCGCCGCCGACGTCGATACCGGCGCCGCCCGCACCGCCACAGGACTCGGCCGGTGGTGTACAACTCGCGCACACTAATAGCCGTCAACACGACTACACCCCATCGTCCTTCAATCCAGATCCATTGGGGCAAGGTTGGCGAGGGAATCAACAGGTTCCCCACTACGGCTACCAATAGCACTAAATAGGTCACTCGCCCTGCAGTACGCACCATAGGTATCTCCCTCCTGTAAGTTCTGACGCCTATGATGCTACTACTATCAACTTTTGTCAAGCTCTCCCACGAAAAGGGATATGAGCGTTGATGGATATCTATGTGGTAGAGGAGTTGGTGATGGATGCGACGGCAGCGGGGC
>JAOZOT010000122.1:0-4050 GCA_029933115.1 Anaerolineae bacterium
AGTTCAGCCAACACCTTCTCCCTGGCTTCGGCCAGGCTGGCGTTCAAGTTGCATCCGGCAGCCTGAGGGTGACCTCCACCGCCAAGGCGCATGGCCACGCCGGAAATATCTATGCCTGGCGTAGAGCGTATACTGACGTCAATGGTGCCGTCGTCCTTTTCGGTGAAGACGATTCCCACGTCAGCTTCACAGGCGCTGGTAAGGAAACTTACCAGACCATCGTCGCTATCGCTGCTGAGCCCACATTCACACTTCATAGCCTGGCTGATCTCGGTCCAAATGATCCGGCCATCTAACTGGACGGCGCTCAAAGCCCGGCCCCACAGACGGATCACAGCCAGGGGGCGGCGGTTAAAAACCTGCTCTGTGATCTCTGACAGCGAAGCCCCGGCCGTCATCAACCTGGTAGCAGCTTCCATTACGGCGGGTGTGGTGTTGGGAGTGCGGAATCCACGGGTATCAGTGACGATACCGTTCAGCAAACAGGTAGCTATAGTAGGATCCAGGGAGACTTCTAGATGCTCTATCAACGTGAGCACCATCTGAGCCGTGGCCGCCGAACCGGGGTCCACCCAGTTGATACTGCCAAAGCCTACGTTAGTGACATGATGGTCAATATTGACAATCGGCACTTTTCCCAGAGAACGCTGGTCGTAGGTAGTCCCTAGCCGCTTTAGGTCGCTGCAATCGAGGCTAATGACCAGATCGTAATTCCCCTCAGGGTGGGCCACGATGTCTTCGCTACCGGGGAGGTAGGCAAAGGTCTCAGGTACAGGGTCAGCACAGGCCAAGGTATGCTCTTTGCCCAGTTTGCGCAGAGCCCAGCCCAGACCCAGGAGAGAACCGATGGCGTCCCCATCAGGCATAACATGGCAGATAACCAGAATATCCTGAGCCTGTCTGATGAGTTGGGCTGCAATTTGACTTTCTGAGGTCGAAGAAATTGACACGCGTGGCTTGTCGGCTTCGACCCCCTCGGCCTGAGGCTCCAGGCTCAGTTGAGGCGCTCGTGACGAAAGCTCGGCCGCGCCGCTCAACTCGAAAGTCCCCTTCTCCTCCTGACTGCGGGGCTGCGCCCTTGGCTTGAGCGTCTCGGTTGAGCTCGTAGCCTCGGTCTGAAGGCCAGCAAAAGCCTGTTGCGCAGCTCTGGAAGCCCCTTTGGCTCTATGGGCTTTGCTCACGGTTGTCCCCTTCTAGTTGGTCTAAAAGCTGCAAAATGCGCTGGCTGCGTTCCAGCGAGTCATCGAGGTGGAAAGTCAGGCCGGGCACGTAGCGCAAGGCCAGGCGAGCTCCCAACTCGTGGCGGAGGAAGCCGGTAGCATGTTTCAAAACGGCCAGCATCTCCCGGCGCGCTTGCTGGTCGCCCATAGTGCTGACATAAATGTGAGCCTGGCGCAAGTCAGCGCTGACCTCCACAGCGGTTACTGTTACAAACGACAAACGCGGGTCACTCACCTTCTTTTGCAGCAACTCGCTTATTTCTTCCTGGATAAGGTCACTGACTCGCCTTTGACGACGACTAGGCATGATTTAAGCTGATGGTTGATAGCGTATGGCTGATGGCTGATAGTGCTATTTGCTATCCGCTATCTGCTATCAGCCATACGCTAACCCACCCTCTCCTTTCTGTAAAATTCTATGATGTCACCTTCTACAAATCCGTCGAAATCCTCCAGACCTACGCCGCACTCGAAGCCGGTGTTGACTTCTTTAACGTCTTCGGTAAAGCGTTTCAAAGAGTTCACCCGGCCGTCATAGACTACTTCGCCGTTGCGGCTGATTCTGGCCAAGGCGTTGCGTGTTATTTGACCGTCTGTGACATAGACGCCGGCTACTTTTCCTCTCTGGGGGATTCTAAATATGGCCCTCACCTCGGCGTGGCCGATGACCACGTCTGCGTAGACCGGTTCCAGAAGACCTTTCAGGGCTTTTTCAATGTCCTCAATAAGCCTGTAAATAATGTCGTAAAGGCGGATGTCAACTCCTTCCGCCTCGGCCATGCGTCTGGCGGCCGGATCAACTTCGACGTTAAAACCGATGACGATGGCTCTGGAGGCTACAGCCAACATGATGTCGGATTCGGTAATATTGCCTGTGCCGTCGTGGATAATCCTCACTCGCAGATTCTCGTCGCCCAATCTGTCCAAAGAGTTTTCAATGGGCTCAAGGGAGCCTTGCACATCGGCTTTGAGGATGAGGTTGAGTTCCTTGACCTCGCCAGCTCGAACCTGATTGTAAAGGTCATCCAGGCTGAGGATTTTGGTTGGCCGTCTGGCAGCCTCTCGTTTCTCCTCGGCGCGTTTGGTGGTGATGGTGCGGGCGGTTCGCTCGTTGGCTACTACCTCGAAAGTGTCGCCGGCGCGAGGAACGTCGGGCAGACCCAGGATGGCCACGGGGGTGGAGGGCCCGGCTTTTTTGATGGGTTTACCTTTATCGTTAAACATAGCCCTGACACGGCCATGGAGTTCATCAATTACAACGACGTCCCCCACTTTGAGGGTGCCATTTTGTACCAACACCGTAGCTGTGGGGCCCCGACTTCTGTCCATTTTGCCTTCTATGACCGTGCCCACGGCGGGGCGCTTGGGGTTGGCCTTGAGTTCCTCTACTTCTGCAACCAGCAGGATGTTCTCCAGCAGTTCTTCGATGCCCTGGTTGAACTTGGCTGAAATCGGTACGCAGATTACGTCGCCTCCCCATTCCTCCACAGTCAATCCCACATCTGCCAACTGCTGTTTGACGAGGTCTGGATTGGCCTCGGGCTTGTCCATCTTGTTCAAGGCCACCACGATGGGCACTTGAGCCGCTCGTGCATGGTCAATGGCTTCCTTGGTCTGAGGCATCACTCCGTCGTCGGCAGCCACTACCAGGACGGCCAGGTCGGTGACCTGAGCCCCCCGGGCGCGCATGGCGGTGAAAGCTTCGTGGCCAGGGGTGTCCAAAAAGGTAATCTTTTTGCCATCAGTCTCTACCTGATAGGCTCCAATATGTTGGGTGATACCACCGGCTTCCCCTTCGGCTACGTTGGTGTGGCGGATGGCATCGAGCAGCTTGGTCTTACCGTGATCCACATGCCCCAGTACTGTGACTACTGGTGGCCGGGGTTGCAAGTCTTTGGGGTCTTCTCCCTCGTAGAAACGATGCCTGAGCGGTTGGGGAAGCTTTGGTTCAGCTTCCTCGGTGGGAGGAGCTTCTTCTTTGGTCTCGAAGCCCATCTCCCCGGCCACAATAGCCGCCGTCTCATAATCAATTTGCTGGTTGATATTGGCCATGATGCCATTGTTCATCAGTTCCTTGATGACATCAATGGGGCTGATGCCCAGCAGGCTGGCCAGTTGCCTCACGGTGAGAGTAGCGGGCAATTCCACGACCTTGGGACGGACGACAGCAGTCTCTTCCGAAGCCGCCGGGGCGACGGTCTCCGGCCTGGGGGCTGACCCCGTCGGGCCGGGCTCGCTCGCTGCAGTTTCGGCGGTTTTGCCGGCGGCTTTGTCTGCGCCGGCGGGCTTGGCTGCGGGGCTCGCTCTTTTCTTCCCGGCTTGCGTTGTCCCAGATGCAGACAGTTTGGTGCTAGCTGCTGGGGCAGCAGTACTGCCTTTCGATGCTTTCGCCGGCTTCCTGGCTTTCCTCTTCCTACTGGCCTTCGGGCTGGCAGCTCGTTCGTTACTCACCGTCTCTGTCACAGACTGAGGGGGAGGGGCTGCGCTGTCGGCCTTTCCGGCAACTTTCGAAATATTGTGTTTTTTCCCTTTTCTGTCTTGAGCCATAACCCTCATCCCCTTTCCAGCATGATGTTATAGTTAACTCCGTAAAGCGCCCATCGGCCTTTTATTTAATAAGGATTGCTCTTCTGGGATAGTGCAGGGCAGGAGTAGATTCGCTGCTCTCTTTGGGGCTTTTTCGTCCGCCAATGAGGTGGTCCCCTGAGCCAGCGTCCTGAAGTTCTTGGAATATGGCCATTCTCAGGGTCTCTGGCGTGGGTTTGCGTTAAGCGCTGCCTTTTGTACTCCAACGGATGGCTTCGCTTGGCCGGGCTTGCGCAGCAGGCTT
>JAOZOT010000122.1:4150-9295 GCA_029933115.1 Anaerolineae bacterium
TGCCTTTTGTACTCCAACGGATGGCTTCGCTTGGCCGGGCTTGCGCAGCAGGCTTTGCACAAGCCCTTAGCTGGGGTGACAAAATCTAGGAGGCCATCCTTTCGGCAGCTTTTGGCTTGGGGAAGATCAGGGGTGACAAAATGCGAGGAAAGGTAGCAGAATCGCTCGTATTAGTCCTTCATGTCTATACCCCCTGAGGCTTCTCCCAGCACTCTGCCCTCTCGCTCATCTCTTTTGATTGTGCTTCCATTTCTCGTCGGGCTCACCCTCCGACTGCCTCGTCGCCCGGTTCTAGAGTTCGCCCAAATTCTAGAAGGGCTTCCCATTCCTCTTCAGACAATCCAGTTTTCAAGGCATACTCAAGGCGCTTTTCGGATAGAGCCTTCTCCCAACATTCCCTTTCTCGGCACAGGTAGGCTCCTCGGCCGGATGCCTTGCCGGTTTCGTCAATCTTCACTCCCTGGTCGGGAGTGCGCACAATCCGCACCATCTCACGCTTGGGTCGGATTTTCCGACAGGCAACACAGGTTCTCTGAGGTACGTGCTTGCGACGCATACGGTCTGTCCTTCTCGGAAATGTGTCAGTAGTCTTCGTACTCCATCTCCCAGTCCTCTGTCCTGCGGCTGGGCTTGCGGCGTCGTTTGATAATCACCTCACCCATTTCCTCGTCGTAGATCAGAGTGCGTTTGCGACGGTCCTTCTTTTTCTTCTTGGGCTTGCCAATTAGCTCCTCTTCCTCTTCTTCCTCGATGAATTCTACAACCTCTTCCTCTTCTTCGTAGGGTGTAACCTCAGCTTCTATCGCCTCGGCCGGTTCCTCCTCAGAGGGTGTAACCTCAGCCTCCATTGTCTCAACCGGTTCCTCAGAAGGGAGGCCCACCGTTTCTTCGGCGACAGCTTCTGGCTCTGCAACCTCGACTTCCACTTTTTCTTCCGCAACCTCTTCGGCCAGCACAGGCGCAGCTTCTTCCGCCTCGACTGCGGGTTCTTCTTCGCCGAGAAGTTCTTCTGCCAGTTCCGTTGGCTCGGCCTCTTCCTCAATTTCGGTCAGAGCGAGAGCCGCAGCCCGCACTTTTTCTTTCACCTCGGCTAACGATTTCGGGCCGATGCCAGGGAGAGCCAATATCTCTTCCTCACCCTGGTTCAACTTTTCCAGAAGCTGCCTCAAGTCGGTTATGCCGGCTTTGACCAGGCAATTGTAGACCCGCTTGCTGAGGCCCAACGTGTCCAAAGATTCGGTGGCAGGGGTGGCCGCCTTGGCCCCCTCCGCGAGGATGGCTTCGGCTACGGCCAGCAGGTCTTCTTCGGCCCTTTCGGCAGCGATGCGGGCGGCCTCTTCTTTGCGCAGCGCCTCTTCGGCCATTTCGCTGACGCTCTTGATGTCAATTCGCCAGCCGGTCAGTTTGGCTGCCAGGCGGGCGTTTTGGCCTTCTTTGCCAATAGCCAGGGAGAGTTGCTTGTCAGGCACGACGACGGTGGCGGTCTTGCCATTGGAGCCTTCTTCCAAGGTCACGTCCACGACCTTAGCCGGGCTCAAAGCGTTAGCGATGAAGGTAGTCATGTCGGGGCTCCATTCCACGACGTCTATCTTCTCGCCATTCAGCTCGTTGACGATGTTTTGAATCCGAACCCCCCGCATCCCAACACACGCTCCCACCGGGTCCACGCCGTCCTGAAGGGCAGCTACGGCCACCTTGGAACGCGAGCCGGCCTCCCGAGCGATGCCTTTAATCTCCACAGTACCGTTAAAGATCTCGGGCACTTCCAGCTCAAGCAGGCGACGCAGCATATTGCGATGGGTGCGCGAGACGATGATCTGAGGGCCACGGTTGGTTTTATTCACTTCTATGACATAGACTCTGAGACGTTGATTCGAGTGGTAGCGCTCGGTTGGTATCTGCTCCCTCCTGGGCAAAATGGCTTCCGTCTTACCCAGGTTGAGGGTCACGGCTCCGGATAGATAGTCCACACTCTGCACGGTGCCGTTAATGAGCTCTCCCTCTCGGTCGGCGTAGGAGGTGTAAAGGGCTTCGCGCTCGGCCTCTCGGATGCGCTGCAAGATGACTTGTTTGGCTGTCTGGGCAGCTATGCGTCCAAAGTCACGGGGGGTGCTCTCAATCAAGATCGTTTGGCCTACTTCGGCGTCAGGGTCTATGGCCTGGGCCTCGGCCAACAAGATCTCAGCCCTTGGGTCGCCGACCTCTTCTACCACTTTTTTCTCAGCGTAGACCTGGGCTTCGCCCGTCTCAGGATCGATCCTGGCTATTATATTTTGGGCTGCCCCAAAGTTGCGTTTGTAAGCCGAGATCAGAGCCGCCTCCACAGCTTCGAGGACTACCTCTTTCGAGAGTTGCCTCTCGGAGCAGACCTGATTGATGGCGATAATAAACTCGTTCTTCATTTTCTCTTAACTGACTTCCCTCTCAATTGATCATCTGGCAGCTTTGCATTAGCCACGGCCAGACAGGTATGACCCCTCCCATAGCAAGAAAAGTGGGGGGCGCCCACTTTTCCAGTAAGAAATCCTATAGCGTCTAAATTATAGCATATTCTGGCGAATTATGCAAATCGGCCCTCTGTGAGCGTCGCACACTGCCCAATACAAAAAGCTCCCAACTCGAATGAGTGGGAGCTTTGCGCTATCTGGCTGCGCTACTCCCGATGTTCGATAAGGAGCGGGTGATGGGATTCGAACCCACGACCGCCTGCTTGGGAAGCAGATGCGCTACCACTGCGCTACACCCGCCGATCATACGATCACTACCAGCCACACAATTCCTGTCAATTGTGTTTATATTATACCACATCTTCTCCTCTCGTGCAAATCTATGTACGCAACCGTCATAAGTTTGGGACATGGTTCTGAGCCAGACCGTGCTCTGTCCGAATTCATAGCCAGCGGATTATGCGCGACGGTGAGAACTGCACGGGATGGGCGAGATTGTGCAAAAATTTACAGAGTAGTAGTACCTGGGGGTGTGTATCTACTAACCAGGAGCCATTGAAAAAATCGCTCTTTTTTAGTACCCCCAAATGGGCAAAGGTGTGGTATAATATACGGCGGTGATATGAACTCCATGGCGATGCCGGGCTGAGATTGGATTTCGGTTAAGGCAATCTGACCAAAGAAAGGAGCATGATCATGAGAAAGCGTATTGTCTTGCTCAGCAGTTTGTTCGGTGCCGCGGCCCTGGTCCTGCTCCTGGCTTGGGCTGTTGGAGCCCAGGGGCCGGAGCCGGGTGAGCACCGACTGCATCGTGGTCCGCATCCGGTTCACCCGACGGACGTCAGGCCCGGTGAGAAGCCTGCTTCTCGACCGGCTCCATCTGGCGCTCTGGAGGCAGTGTGGGGCTGGGAGCAGGTGAACATCAACGGCTTTGGGGATCCGGACAACGTGGGGGTGTATTCCCTGTCGCCCTTTGGCGATGCCCTCTACGCCGGCACTGTCAACTGGGATACCGGCGGCGAAATCTGGCGCATGAGCAGCCCCTGGACGGCGGTGATCACCGGTGGCCTGGGCTACACCTACAACGTGGGCATTGACCACCTCGTCGAGTTCAAGAGCTACCTCTACGCCGGCACCTGGGCTGACCCAACCAACGGCGGCGAGGTGTGGCGTAACGACGGCCTGAACTGGACGCGCGTCGTCAGCCAGGGCTTCGGCGACCAGACCAATGCTGAGGTGTTCCGTTTCGCTGTCTTCAGCGACACACTGTACGCCAGCACCTGGAGTTACACCGACACCCACGGCACCGAAATCTGGCGCAGCGGCAGCGGGAACGTCGGCGATTGGACGCGTGTGGTCACCAATGGCTTCGGGGATGCGGACAACGAGTGTGCTACTGCACTGGAGGTGTTTAACGGCTATCTCTACGCCGGCACCTGGGCTGACGAAACCAACGGCGGCGAGGTGTGGCGTAGCGGCGACGGCCTGAACTGGACGCGGGTGGTCAGTCAGGGCTTCGGCGATACAAATAATGAGGCCATCGCCTCATTCGCCGTCTTCAACGACTATCTCTACGCCGGTACACGGAATGATAGCACCGGCGGGCAGGTGTGGCGCTGCTCAGTCACCTCAGGCTGCAACGAGAACAGTGACTGGGGGCAGGTGATCGGTGACGGCTTCGGTGACGCGAACAACACCAGGGCTTTCGCCCTGATTGTGTCCGGTGACTATCTCTACTGTGTCACCTGGAACTTTACAACCGGTGCCGAGGTATGGCGCACGGACGATGGCACCAACTGGGAGCAGGTTGGCTCCGACGGCTTCGGCGACAGCAATAACTGGTGCACCAATGGAGACAACTCGGTCACCATCTTCAACGACCGTCTCTACATCGGCACATGGAACTATGCCAACGGTGGAGAGGTGTGGCAATCTACTGGCGGCCTGATCTACCTGCCCATCATCCTCAAGGGTTACTAGCGCAGCAATTGGGCCCAAACTGTTGAAAACAGGCCAAAAGCAGAGCTTTTAGCTGCGCCGGATTACAAATCCGCCGCGAGCCTGAGGCCTATGCCGCAGGCCGGGGGGCGTGGGGGTGGGGTGAAGGCCCTCACCCCCTGACTCCCTCTCACATTCGCCCCGCGCTTCGCCACGGGCGATGGGAGAGGGGGAACACTCTCCCCAGCCCCTCGCCTGCCGCCTGTTGTCCCGCCTCCACCCATTTACTACCCCGAATCGGACGGTAAGCCTATGGCCGAGACTGATACCCATATCAACACCCTGATCTATCTACGTGAGGCCCTCAGAGATTACTTCCGTGACGACCCCCAGGTCTACGTGGCCGGCAACCTTTTCCTCCCGTTAGGGGAGTATCTGTCGCCGCCACCGGTGGGGTATCGGCCGGAGGAGGGTGGATACCGGCGGGAGGCGGGGGAGCGGCCGGTCAGCGAGGAGTCGGGGTTGGAGCTGTGGGTGATAGTGAGAACTGTTCACCGGCAATGACCACCTGGGCTTGGCCAAAGTCTACCTGGGCCGTCTGTCCCAGCGCGTAGCTGAGGGGAATGAAGACCTGGGAAGCGCTGGCCCACGTAGCGCCGCACGGTGGACTCGGCTCCCCTGGAAGAACCCAGAAACCCCCTTCATTGCAGAGATATGCAGTGAGGTAATCGCATTTGACAAAACTTCACTTTTGTGGTAA
>JAOZOT010000123.1 GCA_029933115.1 Anaerolineae bacterium
AGAGCAGCATATCACCCTCCCGCAGGTTACCAACCCTGCGGGAGGGCCACTGCCCACGCAGGGAGAGCCCGAACCACGACGCCACACACTCAATGAGCACTGAGGCTTGCACTCTCACTCTCGGCCTGCGGTACCGAAAGCGCGAACTAACCCCACACACCCAGTGAGCACTGACGCGGCCTCGGGCTCTCCAGAAACATTGTAGCATGGAATAGCGACAAACACAAGCGGGCCAAGGCCGGTCGGCAGACCGACCGGGCCGGAGAGCAAATTCTGTTTACAAAGTTGACTATTGAGCCATAATGGGGTATCATTTAAACTCACCAGAACAACCAAACAAGACCTCAGAGGAGACGACAAGAATGCTCATAGGCTTGTTGAAAACCATGCGACCCAAGCAATGGACCAAGAACATTGTTATCTTTGCCGCCTTGGTCTTTGACAGAAAGCTTTTCACCCCAGAACCGTTGGCCAAAACGGCGGCCGCCTTTATCCTGTTCTGCCTTATCTCCAGTACAGTCTATCTCATTAATGACCTGGTGGATATTGAAAAGGACCGTCAGCACCCGGCCAAGCGCCACCGCCCCCTGGCTTCGGGGCAATTAAAGCCCTCGGTGGCCTTGGTCGCTGCGGTGCTCATCCCCCTCGTCTGCCTGCCCCTCTCATTTGCACTGAAACCCTCCTTTGGCATCATCGCCCTCTCTTACCTGGCGGTTATGATTGCCTACTCTTTTGTGCTCAAGCACGTTGTCATCATTGATGTTCTGACCATTGCCGCCGGCTTTGTCCTGCGGGTCGCGGCCGGCGCCATCGTGGTGGAGGTAGAAAGGTTCTCGCCTTGGCTCTACGTTTGCATGACACTCCTGGCGCTGTTTCAGGGCTTTGGCAAGAGACGCCACGAGTTGGTGGTGCTGGAAGGCAACGCTAACGAGCATCGGCCCAGCCTGAACGAATATACCCTGCAACTCCTGGATGAAATGATTGCTGTGGTAACCTCAGCTACTGTTGTGGCCTATTCCCTCTATACCTTCTCAGCA
This sequence comes from Anaerolineae bacterium, assembly GCA_029933115.1. Classification (GTDB taxonomy): domain Bacteria; phylum Chloroflexota; class Anaerolineae; order E26-bin7; family E26-bin7; genus E26-bin7. The sequence goes on from JAOZOT010000123.1 coordinate 1,038, forward strand.
CCCAATCTGCCCGCCAATCACGCTATGATGCTGACCATACCCTTTGTCCTCTACGGCATCTTCCGTTATTTATATCTCATCCATTTTAAGAAGGAAGGAGGCAGCCCTGAAGAGATCCTCCTCAGAGACAAGCCTTTTATTTTAAATTTTGGACTTTGGGGTTTGGCGGTGATAGCGATAATGTACTTATTGAAGTAGCGACCCGTATGGCTCTGCGCGACGGCGGTCCGCTATTCGCAGATTCTGGAGGAAACCATGTGCTTGGGAATTCCCGGAAAGATCATCAGCATAGAAGAGAACGACCTTGGCGTTCGCATGGGAAAGGTGAGCTTTGGAGGGATCGTCAAAGAAGCTTGCCTGGCCTATACCCCTGAGGCTCAGGTGGGGGATTATGTGATCGTCCACGTCGGTTTTGCTATTAGCCGCCTGGACGAGGAAGAGGCCCAGCAGACGCTGGAGATGCTGGCCGAACTGGAGGAAGTGGCAGCGGAGCAGGGCGAGTCTCTCACTTACATCCTTCAGTAGACCTGCACTACAAAGTCCCCGACCGAACCTTTTATCCCCCGTCGGTGTTAACCAACCATGAAATACATAGACGAGTATCGAGATGAGATAGCAGCGCAGCGGTATGTCGAAGCTATCCGGCAAACAGTCACCCGGCCCTGGACGCTGATGGAAATCTGTGGCGGGCAGACCCACACCATCCTCAAATTCGGGCTGGACCGAATGTTGCCGAGGGAGGTGACTCTGGTCCACGGCCCCGGTTGCCCCGTCTGTGTGACCCCGATGGAGCTTTTGGACAAAGCCATCGCCATCGCTTCTCGCCCAGGGGTGATTTTTTGCTCCTTCGGCGATATGCTGCGGGTGCCTGGCTCTCACCAGGACCTGTTGATGGTCAAGGCGGAGGGCGGGGATGTGCGGATGGTCTATTCTCCTCTGGATGCGTTGAAACTGGCCCAGCAGAATCCGGATCAGGAGGTTGTCTTTTTCGCCGTAGGGTTCGAGACCACTGCTCCGGCCAACGCTATGGCCGTCTGGCAAGCTCAGCAGATGGGACTGCGGAACTTTTCCATTCTCTCCGCCCACGTTTTGGTTCCTCCGGCCATCGAGGCTATCCTCAATGCCCCAGGCAACGAGGTGCAGGGCTTCCTGGCTCCTGGTCACGTCTGCACCGTGATGGGGTATTGGGAGTATGAGCCCATCGCTGAGCGGTACCAAGTGCCCATCGTCGTCACCGGCTTTGAGCCGTTGGACATCCTCCAGGGACTTTTTATGACGCTGAAAGCTCTGGAGGAAGGGCGGCGGGAAGTGGAGAATCAATATGCCCGCTCCGTGCGCCGAGAGGGAAACGTCCAGGCCCAGCGGCTCATCCAGCAGGTCTTTGAGGTGACTGACCGGGCGTGGCGAGGGATTGGGGTGATCCCGCGCAGTGGGCTGCGACTGCGGGAGGAGTATGCCGAATTTGACGCCGAGCGGCGGTTCGACGTGGCAGAGATGGCTGTGGAGGAGTCGCCAGAATGTATTGCCGGGCTCATCTTGCAAGGGCGGAAGAAGCCGCCCGAATGTCTCGCCTTCGGCACCCGCTGCACTCCGGAGCACCCCCTGGGCGCGCCGATGGTCTCCAGCGAGGGGGCGTGTTCTGCATATTACCGCTACACGCGTGAGGCGTGAGAGGAGGAGGCGATGAACTACGAGGAGTGGGCAAAGCCGGTCCCGCCGGAAATCACGGGGGGTTCGTCAGGGATAAGGAGGCTGGTGATATGACTGAAGGACCCAACCACTTCACACTGTCCTGCCCCATTCCCATCCAAGAATACCCGGCCGTGCTCCTGGCTCACGGGGGAGGGGGCCGGCTGACCCAGATGCTTATCGAGCGGATGTTCTTGCCCACCTTTCACAACCCAGCCCTGGAAACTCTCCACGACGGGGTGGTGCTAGAGGTGGGAGGCGCACGCCTGGCTTTCACTACCGATTCCTTCGTCATCAGCCCTATCTTTTTCCCCGGCGGCGACATCGGCGAACTGGCCGTCAATGGCACGGTCAACGACCTGGCTATGTGCGGTGCCCGTCCTTTGTACCTCTCCCTGGCCCTCATCTTGGAAGAAGGGTTTCCGATGGAGGATTTGTGGCAGGTGGTGCGCTCTGTCCAAGAGGCAGCGCAGAAGGCCGAGGTGGAGGTGGTGACCGGGGATACGAAGGTGGTGGATCGGGGGAAGGGAGACGGCATTTTCATCAATACCTCCGGCGTGGGGGTCATCCCCGAAGGGGTAGAGATCGCTCCCCAGCGGGTCTGCCCAGGGGATGTGGTGCTCATCAGCGGGGCCATCGCCGTCCACGGCATAGCCATCCTTTCGGTGCGGGAAGGGCTAGAGTTCGAGACAACCTTGGAAAGCGACACAGCCCCCCTCAGCGAACTGGTGGGGACACTGCTCCGAGCCACGGGGCCGCAGGTGCACATGCTGCGAGACCCCACCCGGGGCGGGGTGGCCAGCGCCCTCAACGAGATTGCCGCCAGTGCGAGCGTGGGAATCGTTTTAGAAGAGGCTCACATTCCCATCGGGGACGAGGTAAAGGGAGCGTGTGAAATTCTAGGATTGGACCCTCTGTACGTGGCCAATGAGGGGAAGTGTCTGGCCATTGTGGCCAAAGAGGTAGCGGAAACAGCCCTGGAGGCGCTGCGCTCTCACCCTCTGGGCAGAGAGGCAGCTATCGTTGGACGGGTGGTGGAGGAACATCCCGGCACCGTAATTCTGCGCAGTCGAGTGGGAGGGAAACGGATAGTAGATATGCTCAGCGGCGAGCAACTGCCGCGGATTTGCTGAGAGTGCAGCTTAATCACCTTTGGAGCGCGCCCGTCCCCCCCAACCTGGCTTCAACGGCAATCAACAGATCCTCGGGCTCCAGCGGTTTCGTCAGATAATCGTCAACTCCCAGCTGCTTGCCGAATCTGATGTCTTCTCTTTCCCCTTTGGCGCTGAGGAAGATAAAGGGGACAGTTAACAGTTCGGGGTTTCGACGCACACGTTGGAAGAACTCGTAACCGTCCATCTCTGGCATCATGATGTCAGAGATGATCAAATCGGGTTTGGTTCGCTCCAGCAAGGCCAGTGCTTCTAATCCATTGCAGGCTGACAAGACCTGATAGCCTTCCATTTCCAGAATTAATTCTATATTCATCAGAAAATCGCAATTGTCATCCAGCACGAGAATAGTCGCACTCACAGTTTGTAGACACCTCCCCTATATTTCGCAGATTTACAGTGATTGGAACGTGTCTTCGGGCTTTTTTGCGGGCAGCAATACCGTGAAAGTGCTCCCTACTCCCACTTCACTCTCCACGCTGACGCTACCGCCGTGCTCTTCGATGATTTCTTTGACGATGGCCAGTCCCAGTCCCGTACCGGGGATACCTCGCGCCGTAGCTTCGCCTCGATAGAAACGCTCGAAGAGATGGGCCTGGTCACGAGGGGAGATGCCGCTGCCGGTATCGCTGACTTGCATCTCCACCAATCCTTCATCTTCTCCCCGCGAGCGGACGGTGACCGTCACCTTCCCCCCGGCAGAGGTGAACTTGAGAGCGTTGCTCAAAAGGTTGCGTATCACCTGCCCTATCTGCTCTTGATCAGCCCATACGGTTGTTCCCTCCTGTAAGCCATCATCAATCAAAGATATGTGCTTCTCTGCCGCAGCCAGAGCGAACTCGGACAGCAAGGTTCGACAGAAGGCGGCCAGGTCAAACTCTGCCTTTCTCAAAAAGACTTTACCTGCATCCAGGCGGGAGAGGGTGAGGATGTTCTCTATCAACCTGTGCAGGATGTCGGCCTGCCTCTTAACCGTTTCTAGCAACTCTGTCCTCTTCTGATCGTCGAGGCGAGCGTAGTATTGCAAAAGGTTGGAAACGGTCAATTTGATAATGGTGATGGGGGTGCGCAGTTCGTGGGAGACGTTGGAGACGAACTGGGTCTTGAGCCTATCCATCTCCTTCAGTGCGGTAATGTCGCGCATCACGATGACTGTGCCCAGGACTTCTCCCCGTTCGTCTTCGACGGTGGAGGCACGGGCTTCAATGGATAGTCTGGGCAGCCCACTGTAAAAAGGACAGTCGATCTGGACCCAATCTTGCATCTTGGTGGAGGGCTTTCTCGGGACTAGCCTGGGTTTGTTCCGAGAGCCTGTCCTGAGCAGTTTGGCCGGGCGCGCTGCAGACCCTGTCGAAGGGCTTGTGCTGGGCGCGGCCGCAGCAAGGTCGGTTGGGCTGCACCGTATCCCCGAGATGAACCAGCAGCGAGCTTCGGTTTTCCCGTAGGCCGGGCAAGCAGTTTGCTGACAGTTCTTCTGCTTCCAGCATCTGGCGGGGTTAATCTGGGCGAGGTCGGGGATTTCCAGGGTGACTGCTGACGCAGGGCCAGGCTGATGAACCAGGTTGGAGAGAAAATTCCCCATTGGGAGAGGCAGTGCCTCCTCTATCTCATAGCCGATGGCTTCCTCCAGTTTAAATCCCAGCATCCTGGCAGCCATCGGATTGGCCAGGATCAGCCGGCCTCTGGTGTCTACTACCAGCAGCCCGTCAGCGATGTTGTGCAGGATGGCATCCAGCTTGCTTTTCTCCTCGGCCAGATCACGGGTCCGCAAGGCGACCTTTTCCTCGAGGGTTCTGCTGTATTCTTCGATAGCCTCATACAGCCGGGCGTTCTCGATGGCCACACCAAGCTGGCTGCCAATGGAGCCCAGGAGTTGGACATCCTGCGGTGAGAAGGAGCGTTCCTCCCTGGTGGAGATGTTAAGTGTACCCAGCACCCTATCCTTCGCGGTCAGTGGCACACTGACCCAGGCCTTGAATCCTTCCTTTCTACTGGAGTTAACGTCTTCCAGAATTGATATGTCGTCTATCACCATTGGCCGGCCTGACTGGACTACCCTCCCTGACAAGCCTTCGCCGATCTTCATTGGTGGCGATGTTTCTATCATCTCCCGAGGCAGTCCCCGGTGAATGACGGGAATCAGTTCACCTCGCTCATTCACCAGCAGGACCATACCGGCCTCGACTCTCATCACCTCCATAACTTTGTCCAGAGCTTCCCTCAAGATAGTGTTCAATTCCAGTGATTCGCTCACTGCGGCTATGACGGCGTTGAGGGCGGCCAGTTGCGAAGATTGGATCCGTTCTCGCTCAAAGACCTGCCTCAGGTCTTTGGCATAGCGCCCGGCCTGCTGATAAGCTCTGGTGAGCCCGTTTTCCTGACCGCGAGCAGAGGCAAGCAGACGAGCGTTTTCAATAGCCAGGCTGAGCTGGTGACCAACGGTTTCTATGAATTGAACTTCGGAAGCTCCAAACCGGTCCAGGGCTCGGCTGGCCAAGGTCAGACATCCCATAAAGTTTTCCTTGTTGAGGGGGATGGATATCCGAGCTTGAATACCCTCTCTTTTACTTTGTTCGTCTATCTCCCTGGGCTCCTCATCCAGCCTCTCCCGGACCAAGGTTTTCTGGGTAGTCCACGGTGCCAGTTCAAGTTCCCTGTTTTGATTAACGAATTCGTCGGACAGGCCAATGTGGCATTTGAGTGCTAATCGCTCTCCTTCCAGCAGATACACCCAGCCAAATTCAATCTCTAAAGCCCGCATTATTTCTGCCAGGGCAACCTGGATTATGTGCTCCAATTCCAGTGATTGGCTCATGGTGACAGCGATGGTGTTGAGAGCCGCCAACTGGCGAGTCCAGCATCGGTCTTTATCCGCCGCCATCACTGCCTCTCCTGTAGATTCCTCTCAAATAGTACCATAATTTAGCCCAACTGTAAATGAATTTAGTGGGGAGATTGCGTGAAGAAAAGCGCAGAGAGATTGAGGGCAACGTGTCATAAGTGAAGTGAAGGCAGAAAACCGCAGTCAAGAGAGATTTAAGCAGAAAGATGGGACACCAGCTTGTAGCCTACCCCGCGCACATTGATGATGTAAATAAAGTGAGAGGGGTCGGGTTCGATTTTGCGCCGCAGGTTTTTGATGTGGGGTCTGATGATTTCGCGGGCCTCGCTCTCGTCGTCGCAGTGATATTTGTGAACCTGCTTGACCAGTTCTCGGCACGAGACCACAAAGTCAACGTTACTGGCCAGGCAGGCCAGCAACTCGAACTCTGTAGGAGTCAGATGAACTGTCTGGCCTCTGACGGTGACAACGTGTCTGTCCAGGTCAATAATCAGGTCACCTGTCTGCAAAGTACCTTTTTGGGGGTGGCCTTCGAGGCCCTCTTGCGCTGCCGCTTTTAGCTCTGTGACCCGTTTCAGCTTGCCACGTATAGCTGCTATCAGGTCTTCTTTTTCAACGGGTTTGACCAGATAATCGTCGGCTCCCATCTCCTTACCCAATCTGATGTCTTCCTTGTCGGTCTTGGCCGTCAGGAAGATGAAGGGGATAGAGAGCCACCGCTCGTCTTGATGGGTTGCCTGGTAAAGCTCGTAACCGTCCATGCGCGGCATCATAATATCGGCCAGGATGAGATCGGGCGTCACCCTCTCCAGAATCCGCAGAGCCTCTAGACCGTCGGCCGCGGTCAAGACCTGGTAGCCTTCCATCTCCAGAGCGAGTTTGAGGGCAGATGTCATGTCTGGATTGTCCTCGACCACCAAAATCATCTCTTTCATTGCTTTCGCCACCTCTTGCCCTGTAGCTCAATGGCCTTTTGCTGTCAATCTTTCTCCAGGCCGCTTTATCAGAAAGGATTCATCGCTTTAATTATACCATAAAAACGCTCTTTGGTCATCGTGGCCCAGCCCTGCGAGTATGTCCCAAACATACCACCCTCCCACAGGTGGCGAACCCTGCGGGAGGGTCACTGCCCACAGAGTAGACAGGTGTGGCAATCACCGGCGCGTCGCACTTGTCTGTGTCATGTCCTCTATAAATGGAAATGGGGCCGCCGGCTCAGATTGGCCGGTTCGGCCCCTGCAGTAGTAATATCTAGGCGGAAGCGACGGGATTCGAACCCGCGATCTCCGGCTTGACAGGCCGGCATGTTAGGCCGCTACACCACGCCTCCGAACGCCAATATATTATCACAAAATTCACTTCCCGTCAAGCTGATGTGGCTGAAAGGTCCGCGCGGCGAAGCCTGGAGGAGCTTGACACAGATGAGGGCTTGTAATATCATTGGGGGCGGAGGGATGCCGAACATGAAAGGCGGTGAGAACAACAAACACCTGGGGAGTAGAGACGAGTCCCAACTGCCTCTGGTGGTCATCGTAGGCCCTACCGCAGTGGGTAAGACCCGCCTGGCCTTGCGTCTGGCGGAGGAACTGGGGGCTGAGATCGTGTCGGCAGATTCACGGCAGGTCTACCGGGGCATGGACATCGGCACAGATAAGCCGACGGCCGAGGAACGCCAGCGCGTGCCACATCACCTGATTGACGTCGTGAACCCCGATGCAGAGTTCACCCTGGCTCAGTACCAGGACCTGGCTTACGCAGCCATTGACGATGTGTTGGCCAGGGGCAGAGTGCCTTTCCTGGTAGGGGGCACGGGCCTTTACATAAAAGCCGTAGTGGAGGGTTGGAGTATCCCCAGGGTGAAGCCCAATGAGGCCCTGCGGGCAAAGTTGTATCGGGAGGCCGAGGTCAAAGGCGGAATGGCTCTCCACGCCCGTCTGCGCCGGGTTGATGCAGTCGCAGCGGAAAAGATTGATCCGCGCAATGTGCGGCGGGTGATCAGAGCTTTGGAGGTTTACTTGGAGACGGGCCGGCCCATTTCTGAGCTACAGCGCCGAAGGCCACCCCCCTATCGGGTTCTCCAGGTCGGGCTGACTATGGAACGCATCGCTCTTTACCGGCGCATAGATCGGCGAGTGGAGCGTATGATCGAGAGAGGCCTGGTTGAGGAGGTGAAAGGGCTGGTGGAGCAGGGGTATGGCTACGAGCTACCCGCTATGTCGGGGTTGGGATACCGGCAGGTAGGATGCTATCTGCGGGGTGAGATCAGTCTGGAGGAAGCCGTTCGTCTCATCAAGCGAGATACGCGGCGCTTTGTGCGGCAGCAGTACAATTGGTTCCGCTTGGACGACGAAAAGATACGTTGGTTTCAGGCCTTGGATGACCCCTATGAACGTGTCAAAGGGGTCATCCTGCAATTCCTGGACCATTGAGCAGAATGCCAAAGGATGTGGGAGCCGGTTTCCTGTCCTTTGGCACTCCTTAAGCCTGTCGCATTTCACTCCTCACAGCATCTCGATGGACATGGCCACCGC
>JAOZOT010000593.1 GCA_029933115.1 Anaerolineae bacterium
CTGAATTCTCAGCAAGGTCACCCTCCCGCAGGTTGCGAACCCTGCGGGAGGGTCATTGCTGCTATTACAAACCTGGCCGGCTCGCTAGGCCACCTTTTGCCCGCACTGGCTGCAGAACTTGGCGCCCGGTGCAAGTTGGGTGCCGCAGTTTGAGCAGAACCCGCCGGCGGCCTCGATTTTCTCCCCACAGTTGCTACAGAACTTGGCCCCGGCGGGATTCTGGTAGCCGCACTTGGGGCAGGCCACGGTGGCCGCCGGGGCAGCCTGCGCAGGCTGAGTCCCTGCCTGCATCATCTGCTGGGCCATCACCTGGGCCATGCCCAGGCCCATGCCTGCGCCTGCCCCTAACCCCATAGCGCCGCCTCCGGCACCACCCTCCTGTTGAGCCATATCGCGCATAGCCATCGCGAATTGATACTTCTGCAACTCGCCCATATCAATGAGGCCCATCTTGGCCAAGGTCTCGGCCGATTCTTCCTTGGGATTGAGGTCTTCCACCTTGAAATCTATCAGCCGCAACCCCATGCTATCAAATTCATCTCGAACTTTGGCCTCGACGGCTGCACCCACCTCATCAATCATGGCCGGCAGATCGAAAGCCGATTTGCCCTGCAGGCCCAGCTCCCCAACTACATCCTTGAGAGCCGACACGACATACGCCCGCAAGGTATCGTGGATCTCGTCTGTGGTGTAGAGGCTCTGGCGACAGGCAAATTCACTGACAAAAAGCTGAGGGTTAGCAACCCGCATCCTGAAAATGCCATTGCCGATGATAAGAGAAGCCCCCACGCCAATGCCTGGATGGCGGATAGGAATGGGGTTGCGCGTTCCCCAACCCATCCTGGGGAACTCGGTCATGTTGACGAAATACACCTCGGCTTTGAAGGGCGTCTCGCCACCAAAAGCGGCGCCGATTAGATTCACCAGCAGAGGGATATTGGCCGTAGTGATAGTATGGCGACCGGGGTCAAAGGTGTCCAGCGCCTTGCCATCCCTGACAAAGACGGCGGCCTGGCCCGGCCCCACAATGAGTTGCGAACCGATGCGGAAATCACCCATACCCTGCTCGGGCACCCGTCGCACTATTTCTTTGGAACCCATAGAGGGAACCTGAATTACATCAAAAATACGTGCCATTGGTCGTCCTCCTTCAAACGATTTTCGTACACCCGATAGTCCCTTTCACTCCCACTGAGGCAAAAAGAACGAATTCTTCGCCGCTTCGTCCCTCTGGTGGTGAAAGTCACCACTCGACATGTCATTCCGAGCGGCCGAAGGGAGCGAAGCTTGTCCTGAGCGAGGTCAAAAGTACTATACTGCGCCGGTGATAACGTCCTCGCGCTTGGCCCAGGTGTCATTGAGCTCTCCGGTGAGGGCCACCAGGTCCGAGATGGCCTGGGCCACGCCTTCTTTGGCCATGATGGCCTCACTCAATTGGGAGAGGCTTGCCTCCAGTCGGGGCACGCCTTCCAGCAGAGCATTGTCAAAGTTGTACAGAGCATCCAATTCTTCCTCTTTGACTTTCACTGCGTCGAAAAAGCCCGCATACCCCTGGCCGGCCGTCCTGATTTTGATAATGAAGGACTCCAGTCGGATGGAAGCGCGGTCCAGATCATCAACCAAGTCAATGAGGCCCGAGCTCAGCAATTGCAACTTTTGGTCGTTCAACTTGCGTTGCTGCTCCTCGAACTGGCGGACCAGGTGGTCGCGCAACAGTTTGTCGGCCTCGCGGCGCAACTCCTTCTCTTTGTAGCCCTTGTAGCCTGGAACGGCGGCCACGAACTTTTCCAGCCCTCCCATAGCGCCCTTCACTCTCTCTAAGAAATCCATCGTCGTCTATCACCTCCTTCGTGCTTGCCGGGTTCAGTTCTCCCCTCAGAACTATTATAAACCATTTTTGAGTAAAAGAAAAGGGGGAGTGCTTTTAACGCCGGGTACAATCATTCTAGCACACCTTGTCCCTCAATGCCCGAAATCTGGCCGACGTTGGGCTGACCGCTAGCTGACAGCAAGCACACAACGATGCCACTTTACAAAGGGCCTCAGTCATAGTAAAATAGGGTGAGCGTTCGGCCCTTCTGTCTGCGAGAGCCAACTCGCCCACGCCGGACTTGTGGACAGGCGGAGGCAAATCCGCCGCAAAATTGCCAACCTGTGCCGTTAAGTGCGCTTTTGGCCCCAAGCCGCCCTGAACTGAAGCTCCGGGCTGAAAGCCCTACGGGTTGGATTCAGCCCCGCAGGGGCTTTACCTTCTCAGCGCGGGGACTTGCCCCGCGCACCCCAGGGCTAACTGCACAGGTCAAAATTGTGAACTTGAACTGCGTCAAAGGAGCGTCCACATGAAATTGAGATGGTACGGCCTGCTAGGCTTGGTCA
>JAOZOT010000124.1 GCA_029933115.1 Anaerolineae bacterium
GCAGCCTGCCCAACCACGATTGAGCGCAGAGCTACCCCTACAGGTTGCAATTGAAATACTTTTGAGCCCAAAAAGGTTCAAACCTGCGGGAGGGCGAGTAGTACCGACCTGGAGTCTGGCGAATTTTGAATACCACCATATCTTGCAAAGAAGCTGCATATAACCCCAAGATGTAGTGGTTCGTAGTGGCGACTTCAGTCGCTTTTCACTATTCTGAACGGCTAAAGCCGTCACTACAAGCGAAAACGCCAGTGTCCAGTACCGACGTAAAATAAAAGAGCCAGCTTTCATCGCGTCTGGTGGTAGGTCTGGAAAACTGGCTCTTGACTGGGCGAACTAGATTTCGTGGCAGCCCCAAATAGCCTATCCAGACCTGTAGTCTGGGGCTGGGCTGCTTGGGCTGACAAGACTGATTGAGCCCACCGAAACCAGGCAGCTTCTACCGCTGCCACGCCCTCTGTGGCGCGACAGTGGCGCTACTGTGGCACGAACGTAAACATGAAATTGACCTTCTGCTTTTTTATCCGCCGGCTTCGAGTTCATCTCAGACACCTGGACAAGCTTGCGAAGGTTTTTGCCCTCACGTGATCAAACCCAATACACGCGCTAGAAACTCCAGCGCGTTCTGATTCAGAAACACGATGGTAAAGAAGAGAACGGTGAACATGAGCATGAATCTGCGGTCCAGCTCAACCTTAACCGTCTGTATCTCCTGCCTGACCGTCTGTATCTCCTGCCTGACCGTCTGTATCTCACCGGCAAGCTTTGCTTCCACCCTTGCCAGGTCAGACTTGGTAGCCATCTCCCCGGTGAGTTCGTCTCTTATCTCGAGTTTCTTCTCTATGGCGACAGCCTTGGCCCTTTGCTCGATCACTTCAAGGGCGGCTTCAATCGCCTTGGTGACCTCTTTGGCCTCTTCCCGGCCAATCTTGGTTTCCAGCAGTTCGAATACCTCAATGGGGATCGCAGTTGCCATTATCACTTCCTTTGACCAAACCAAATCCGACAGCTTGTCAGGGGTATATCCCAGAACTGTCGGTAACTTTGAGCCAGGCGACCCTAATAAGGGCATCTTGAGACTGTTTGTCTGCTCTTATGTCTACTTCCGGTGCTTTGGGACATACCCCACTGCGTAGGCAGTGACCCTCCCGCAGGGTTCGCCACCTGCAGGAGGGTGGTATGTCTACTCTCTGCCGCTTTTGGGATATACCCGCTTACCAATGGGTGCTTTTCGTGGCGAGGCGCAGAAACCCGGTCTCTATCCAAAAAGTTGATTTCAGTATACCACAACTTCGGACAGGTGTCAACGGACGGGCAGGTTGAACTTTACCCCATCGCAGAGGACGTGGGTTTATGAGCAGGGATAGCTTGAAATCCCCTCTGGGCCATGTTATAATAGGTGCAAAATGATGGTCAAGGAGCAGAGAAATGAGAGTCAATTACCAAGTCAACGCCACTCCCTTGTTTCGCGTCCTCTCTGATGATCAGATTGAGGAGATCTACCTCGCTGCTTTAGAGGTGCTGGCCCGCACTGGGACCAGAGTCTACGAGGAAGAAGCTCTGGCATTGCTGCGAGAGGGCGGAGCTATCATCAGCGACACCAATCTGGCCCGCATCCCTTCTTTCATGGTCAAAGCTGCTCTGGATGCCACGCCAGAACGAATTACTCTGACCGGGCGCGATGGCCAGAAAAAAGTCATCTTGGAGAAGGATCACATATACTTCGGCACCGGCTCCGACTGTCCCTTCGTAGCCGATCCCCACACCGGTGAGCGGCGGCGGTTCACCTACCAGGACGTTTACAACGCGGCCAAAATCACCGACGCCCTGCCTAATATTGACTTCCACATGTCCGTGGGCCTGACTTCCGACGTGCCCATCGGCACCTACGACCGCCACCAGTTTCTGGCTATGGTCAGTGGCACCACCAAGCCTCTGGTCATCACTGCCGTAGACCGCGAGGGACTGGCCGATCAGTATCAGATGGCCTGCACTATCCTGGGCGGGGAGGCAGAATGGCGGAAGAACCCCCTCTTTATAGTCTACATCGAGCCTAGCTCACCTCTCAACAATTCAGAAACCGCAGTACAAAAAGTGCTTTACGCCGCCGAGAAGGGCATTCCGGCTATCTACACCCCCTGTGTCATTGGCGGAGCTACGGCGCCGGGCACACTAGCCGGGATACTGGTGCAGGGCCTGGCTGAATGTCTGGTCGGTGTCGTCATCGCCCAACTCAAGAGGAAGGGCACCCCTATCATCATCGGCGGGGTAGCTTCTATCATGGATATGGCCTCCACCATCCTCTGTTACGGCGCGCCAGAGTTGCACCTGCTCAGCGCTGCCTATGCCGACATCGCCAAGTGGTTGAGGATACCGGTCTTTTCCACGGCCGGTTGCAGCGACGCCAAAGTTCTGGATCAGCAGGCAGCCATCGAATCAGCTATCTCCATCACCATAGCCGCCTTATCTGGAGCCAACCTGATCCACGATGTGGGTTATCTGGAATCGGGGCTCAGGGGCTGTTACGACATGATGGTCATGTCCGACGAGGTCATCAGCATGGTCAAACGTCTCATGAGAGGCATCTTGGTGGACGAAGAACATCTGGCTGTGGATGTCATCAACCGCATCGGCCCCGGCGGTCATTACCTGGCCGACGAGCACACCTACAAGCACTTCAGGAGCGAGTTCTGGTTCCCTCAGCTCATAGATCGCTTGCGTTGGGACGAATGGCAACAGGCAGGCTCCAAAACCATGGCTCAGCGGGTGCGGGAGAAAGTGATGGACTTGCTGGAGAACTATGAGCCCGAGCCCCTGCCCGACAATGTGTTAAAAGAAGTGAAAGAGATTATCGCTGAGGCGGATGAGAGACATGGGCATGAAGAGGTCAGCCTGCTGTAGGGATTTGACAGTTGACAGCAAAACAGGGTATAATAACTTGTCATACTATAAACTGACGAGGAGAGAGCACAGTGCCAAAACGAACTTATCAGCCTAAGAAAAGGCGCCGCAGCAGAGTGCATGGCTTTCGGGCCCGTATGCGCACTAAAGGCGGGCGAAGGGTGCTCAAAGCCCGCCGCCTTAAGGGCCGCAAGAGGTTGACAGTTTAGCTCATGATGGAGGTATTGCTGGCCATAGTGTACAGGAGTCAACGTCGTAAGGTGCGACGCACCTGAGCGGCCATAGGCTGCAATGAAAAAGCGGTTCCGTCTCAGAAAGAACTCGGATTTCCAAAGGGTGCGTAAAGAAGGCCGTAGCTGGGCTCATCCACTTTTGGTCCTCTGCGCTTTGCGCAACGACCTTGGGTACAGCCGCTTTGGTTTTTCAGTGAGCAAACGGGTGGGGGGGGCAGTGGTTCGTAACCGCGCCAGACGTCTCATGCGGGAAGCAACCAGACTCCGACAGGCAATGATAGCAGACGGCTGGGACATAGTCATCATCGCTCGCCAGCCTATACGAGAAGCAAACTTTCACCAGATAGATCGCGCCCTTGAACAGCTCTTGAGACGTGCCGGCCTGCTGAAAGCAGCCTAGAACCTTTCCCCAAAATCGCCCAGGACAGATGACAGGCCACCGTTGGATTGTCATCCGGCGGAAGCCCCAGGACTCTTCGGCTGAGCCCATCAGAAGATAGAGTCAGATTTTGCGATGAAGACGGTCGTCTTAAGTTGTATCAAACTGTATCAGAGATTTCTCTCGCCTCTACTGCCCCCTAGTTGCCGGTTTATCCCCTCCTGTTCCCATTACACCTACGAGGCCATTGAGAAGTACGGCCTCCTCAAAGGGGGATGGCTGGGCATCAAACGCATCAGCCGCTGCCATCCCTTCAACGCAGGGGGATACGATCCCGTACCATAATCTGGACACCGGCGTTCTTGTTCGTTAGGTTTTCAAATGGGACATAGTCCCACAAAGGAAGGAGAAAATAGGGTGTTTTTGGGCAGCGGCTTCGCCGCCGCCCCCAAAACCATAAATTTTTCCTTTTCCTGCGCTTGCGGTGGGGCAACATGCCCCACCACGATTAAATGCAGGGCTACTACGAACCCAGAGCCCGGTGATAAATCACCAGGCGGCGTCTTGTGGCTATACGCCAGTTAGGAGGTAGTTATTTAATGTGGAATGCCTTGGTGGTCACACCCCTGACCCAGGGGTTGATCTTTCTCAACGACTTGATACAAGGGATGGGTGCTCCCTACAGTTGGGGTTTTGCCATCATCCTCTTCACCCTGATCGTGAAAATAGTGACACTGCCGCTGAACCTGCAACAGGCCCGGTCCATTAAAGCCACTCAGGAACTCCAGCCCAAACTCCAGGAGTTACAAAAAAAGTACGCCAAAGACAAAGAGAAACTGGCCCAGGCTCAGATGGAGCTTTACCGGGAGCACGGCGTGAACCCTTTGGGAGGCTGTCTGCCAATGCTGATTCAGCTTCCCATCTTGTTTGGACTGTATCAAGCCCTCTACAAATTGGCCTCCACAGGAGAAATTGTGGGTCAACGCTTTCTGTGGATCCCCGACTTGGCCTTTCCCACCCGCGAAGTGGGGATAAAGTGGATCTGGTCTCCACCGCCTGAATTGAAGGGAGGCTGGCTAGACGTGGCACTCTACCTAATATTGCCGGTCTTGACCGTCGCCACCCAAATTGTCATGCAGAAAATGACGACTCCGCCCACTGCCGGCCGGGACCCACAGCAAGCGGCCATGCAGCAGACCATGCTCATCATGCCTTTCTTTTTCGGCTTCATCACCCTTCAGGTGCCCTCGGGGCTCACCCTGTATTGGGTCACCTCAAACATCTTCAGCTTGATCCAACAATACTTCATCACCGGTTGGGGAAGCCTCTTGCCCCATAAAGAAGATACGGGGAAGCCCCCAAAGGTGAAAAAAGAGGCCAGGATCAGCGGCGTGGAAGGGGCAACAGCTCAGAAAGGGAAAAAAGATGGAAAAGGAAAAAGAAGGAAAAAGAAGCGTTGAAGCCAGTGGCAAGAACGTCGAAGAAGCTATCGCCCACGGCTTGGCTGAGCTGGGGAAAACCCGAGACGAGGTAGAGATAAAAGTTCTCAGTGAAGGGAGCCGCGGCCTGTTTGGATTGGGCGCCGAAGAGGCCAGGGTGCGAATCAGCGTCATTGAGCCCCAGGTCGTGGAAAAAGTCGTGGAGGTGGTCGAAAAGCCAGCGCCCACTCCTCCCCCAGAAAAAGATTTCCGACAAATAGCCAAAGAGACCCTGGAAGAACTACTGGCAAAGATGGGGGTCAGGGCCCACGTGGTCATACGCCGGCAAGCTAACGCGGAGGACGAAGAACTGCCGCCCGTTGTCCTGGATATCGAGGGAGATGATCTAGGGATCCTCATTGGGCGGCGGGGCGAAACCCTGGCAGCGTTGCAATACATCACCCGCCTGATAGTCAGTCGCAAGACGCACCGCTGGCATCCTCTCGTCGTTGATGTGGAACAATATAAGGTGCGGCGGGAGAGGTCACTCAGAAGGTTGGCCAAACGGATGGCCGAGCGGGTCTCTTTCAGCCGGCAACCGATAGCCCTGGAAGCCATGCCAGCTTACGAGCGCCGCATCGTCCACCTGGCCCTCCGTGACCATCCCACCGTGACCACCAAGAGCGTGGGTGAAGGCGACCAGCGCAAAGTAACTATCATCCCCAAGACTCAGTAGATCGCATTTCGCTCTCGCTGGATTGCCAAATCCAGCGATTTGGCGGCGGATTTGGCAATCCGCCGCGAGCTTATGCGGTCTATTGAGACCCAGACCACAATCTGGGTTCGTAGTGTGTACTTCAGCGTGTCCTTGAGGCGATAAATTGCCCACTACGAACAGGACTCGTGGTCTATTGAGACCCAGACCACAACCTGGGTTCGTAGTGTGTACTTCAGCGCGTCCTTGAGGCGATAAATCGCCCACTACGAACAGGACTCGTGGTCTATTGAGACCCAGACCACAACCTGGGTTCGTAGTGCGCACCTCAGCGCGTTATCACCCACCTGAGGTAAGGTTGCTGCCACGCAGTTTTATCATTCCAGCCTTCGCCTTTCCAGGTGGGCTTCTTTTACCGTAACACTTCAGGGAGTCCGGTGCTTTCTGCCAAGATGAGTTGTCCAGATTATCTCGTCATCGGTCACATCACCAAAGACCTGCTGGACGGTGGCTTCACCGTCGGCGGCACGGTCACCTATTCGGGTCTTACGGCCAAGAATCTGGGACGCAGAGTGGGCGTAGTCACCAGCGCCTCCCCTGACCTTGACCTCGCAGAAGCCCTGCCGGGCATCGAAGTGGTCAACGTGCCCTCATCGGTGACGACTACTTTCCAGAACCTCTACCGCGATGGCACGCGCCAGCAGACCATCAAGGCCATAGCCGAGAGGATCACCGTCGAGGCCATACCTACCCGGTGGCGTCACAGCTCCATTGTCCAGTTGGGCCCCCTGGCTCAGGAACTCGACGAAGAGGTGGTCCATCTCTTTAAAGACTCGCTCATCGGAATCACCCCCCAGGGGTGGATGAGACAGTGGAATGACGAAGGGCGGGTCTCACCGGTGGTCTGGGCCGCACCAGAAAAAGCGCTCCCCTACGCCAAGGTCCTGATTTTGAGCGAGGAAGATGTAGGCGGGGATGTAGCCCTGATCCAGGAGTACGTTAAGCTGACCGAAATCGTCGTGGTGACGGCGGGGTGGAAGGGCTCGACAGTATATCATCGGGGGCAAAAGCAGTACTTCCCGGCCCGCGAAGTGGTCGAGGTTGACCCGACGGGCGCCGGCGACGTTTACGCGGCGGCTTACCTGGTCAGGCTGGAGGAGAGCGGTGATCCCTGGGAGGCGGCCCACTTTGCCAATTGCGTGGCCTCCTTCTCCGTTGAGAAGCCCGGCGTAGCCGGCATTCCCAGCAGAGAGCAGGTCGAGGCGTGTCTGCTGACCTCCTACCGTCGTTTGCAGTGATGACTTCGCGCTCTGAGGACAGGAGCAGATAATCCGATACTGCCATGACGACCAAAATCTACGCTCTGGCCAACCAAAAGGGTGGAGTGGGCAAAACAACTACGGCCGTGAACCTGGGAGCCTATCTGGCGGCCAGCGGTGAGCGAGTCTTGCTCGTTGATATTGACCCCCAAGCCAACGCTACCAGCAGCCTGGGCATTGACAAGAACAAATTACCCCTCTCCATCTACGATGTCCTGATCAACAAGGTACCCCTGGCCGAGATCATCACCCTCACCAACAGGCTTCGCCTGGATATTGCTCCCTCTTCGCCTTCCCTGGCCGGGGCTCAGGTGGAAATTGTCCGCCTGGCGGGCCGTGAGCACCTCTTGCGGAAATCGCTCATCCCCGTCCTCGACCGCTACGACTATGTGCTTATAGACTCGCCGCCCAGCCTGGGCCTTTTGACCGTCAATGCCTTGACCGCAGCCGCCAATGGGGTCATCATCCCCATCCAATGCGAGTATCTGGCTTTGGAGGGCCTGACCCAGTTGATTCACACCATCAACCTGGTGCGGGATAACCTGAATCCCAGGTTGACCGTCGCCGGCATCCTGATGACCATGTATGATGTCCGCACCAAACTCTCGCAACAGGTGGTTGACGAGGTGCGGAAGCATTTCGGAAGCAAAGTGTTCTCCACCGTGATCCCACGCAGCGTCCGTCTGAGCGAGGCTCCCAGCTACGGTGAGACTATCCTCAGCTATGCTCCCAACTCGGCCGGAGCGTTGGCCTACCAGGCCCTGGCGGAGGAGTTTCTGAACAGAGGCCAAGGATAAGGGATTTGGAGGTGATAGAGCGTGGCCCAACAAAGGCGAGGGTTAGGAAAAGGTCTGGGAGCCCTCATCCCGGCAACCGAAGTCAGCGCTCCGGGTACGAGCGAGGTCGCCGTTGACCTCATCGTGCCCAATCCCATGCAGCCCCGCCAAGCCCTCGATGCAGAGACCCTGCAAGAGCTGGCTGATTCCATCCGCGAGCATGGCCTCATTCAACCTCTCATCGTCACCACCATCCAGGACCCAACTTCTGAGGCCCAATATCAGATCATTGCCGGAGAGCGGCGATGGGAGGCAGCCAAGATGGCCGGCCTGACCAAGGTGCCGGTCATTGTGAAGGAAGCCACGCCTCAAGAGATGTTGGAACTGGCGCTGGTGGAGAACATCCAGCGGGCCGACCTTAACCCTCTGGAAGAAGCCGCCGCCTACCGACAATTGATGGACGATTTCGGCCTGACCCAGGAACAGGTGGCAGAGAGAGTGGGCAAAAGCCGGGTGACAGTGGCCAACTCGGTGCGCCTCCTGCGCCTGCCCAACGAGATCAAGCGAGCTCTGGCCGAGGGTCAGATAAGCGAAGGCCACGCCCGGGCTCTATTGGCCCTAAACAAACGCGCCGATCAATTAAAGGTCCTGGAAGCCATCGTCAAGAAGGGCCTCAGCGTGCGCCAGACAGAGGAGATGGTGCGGCGCACGGCTGCCGGGACGCAACCCCGACGCAAAGGCGAGCCTCCCTCTCCGGAGACCGAAGCTCTGGAGAACGAGTTCAGGAATGCCCTGGGCACCAAGGTGAGGCTCTTCCGCAGCAAAAGAGGAGGCAAACTGGTGATCCAGTTCTACTCGGAAGAGGAGTTGGACGCAATTTATAGGATTATCGTGGGAGGAGATAGAGGAGGCTCCACCTGAGTGATCACAAGCCTGTCCTGGGAGAAAAGGCTCTACACATCACCGACGCTTTAACCATCCCGCTGTCCGAGCTCCGCTTCCGCTTTACTCGAAGCGGCGGCCCTGGCGGGCAGCACGCCAACCGCTCGGCCACAAGAGTAGAGCTACTCTTCGACGTGGCTGGGTCTCCCAGCCTGAGCGAAGCCCAACGGGAACGGGCACTGAAGGCATTGGCCTCTTACATTGACAGCGAGGGCGTCTTGCACCTGGTCTCCCAGACTTTTCGTAGCCAACTTCGCAATCGCGAGGAGGTAGTAAATCGCTTTCAAGCGTTGATGCGTAGAGCGATGGCAGTGCCCAAGCAGCGGCGTCCCACCCGACCCTCACGCGCGGCTAAGGAAAAGCGGCTGGCGAGCAAGCGCCGTCGCAGTGAGATAAAGCGCCAGCGCGGCCCGGTGAGGGTAGAGGAGCAATAGATCGCCGGGGGCAGACGCGAGGGCGATGACCCTCCCGCAGGGTCCGCCACCTGCGGAAGGGTGATACTGGCAGGTGCGAGACCTGCTTGCCTGGAGCTCAAGCTCCAGGCTGAGCAGCGGAAGGGCACTGCAAGTGCCCTTG
>JAOZOT010000594.1 GCA_029933115.1 Anaerolineae bacterium
TCGTAATAAATATTAGCCACAGTGTTTAGCCTCCTCGCTGATTTGTAGTTCGCTAATTCACCGACTCGCCACTCGCCGACTCGCCGACTCGGTCATTCGCCCATTGCTGCCCCGCACCATGGCCACACGGCCCGTGCGCACCATCTCTTTGATACCGAAAGGCCGCAGAAGTTGCACTAGAGAGTCCACTTTGTCCTCCGGGCCGGTGATTTCGATAGTCAGAGACTCGGCAGCCACGTCCACCACTTTGGCGCGGAAGATGTCTACCAACTGCATGATCTCTGCGCGGGTGGGACCCGTAGCACGTACTTTGATCAAAGCCAGTTCTCGAATCACCGTTGGCTCATGGCTGACATCACTGACCTTGGTGACGTTGACCAGTTTGTACAGTTGCTTCTCCACCTGCTCAATGCCTGCGTGGTCCGCATCCACCACAATGGTCATGCGCGAAATACCAGGGGTCTCGCTGTGGCCCACAGTCAGGCTCTCGATGTTAAATTTGCGACGGCGGAAAAGGCTGGCTACCCGGTTCAACACACCGGGCCTGTCCTCCATCAAAGCGATTAGCGTATGTTTCGTCATAATTTCCCCCTCCTTTTTTATTTTTGGTGCGCCCTGAAAGGGAGTGTTGCGCAAGTACGCTCATGCCGGCTGGGGGCGACGGATCATTTCGTGGATGGCGGCCCCCGGCGCGACCATCGGATAGACGTTCTCCTCCTGCTCGATGTGAAAATCAATCAGGACGGGGCCATCGGTCTCCATAGCCTGCTCGATAGCCGGGACGACCTGAGCTTTATCTGTGACTGTGAGGCCGAAGATACCGTAGGCTTCGGCCACTTTGGCGAAATCCGGCCCCAGGAGCGGCGTACCAGAATAACGACTCTCGAAGAATAGTTGCTGCCACTGGCGCACCATCCCCAGATAACCGTTGTTCAAAACGGCTATCTTGAGAGGCAGCTTCTCTTGAACGACAGTGGCCAGTTCATGGATGGTCATCTGGAGACCGCCGTCACCAACTGTGGCCCAGACCATCTGATCAGGACAGCCCATCTGAGCGCCGATAGCCGCCGGCAGAGCGAATCCCATCGTGCCCAGGCCCCCCGAGGACAGGAGGCCGCGAGGTTTCTCGTGGAGAAAATACTGGGCCTCCCACATCTGGTTCTGCCCCACATCGCTGACCATGATGGCCTGACCACCTGTGGCGTGCCAGATTTGACGGATAACATACTGAGGGATTAGCTCATCGGTCTCTTGATTTAAAATATCGTGGCCGGCCGATTCGCGACGCCACTCGTCAATCTGCCTCAGCCAGGCCGGATGGCTGGCCTCCTGGAGCATGGGCAGGAGCGATTGCAAAAAGTTCTTAACATCATCCACAATGGCCAAGTCGCTCTCCACGTTTTTACCGATTTCGGTCGGATCAATATCAACGTGAATGATCTTGGCTTGGGGGGCAAAGCTATCCACTGCGCCTGTCAGGCGGTCATCGAAGCGGCAGCCCAGGGCAATGAGCAAATCTGCCTGCTGAAGCGCGTGGTTGGCATAGGCTTCACCGTGCATCCCCCCCATGCCCAGACAGAGAGGATGAGTCTCAGGCAGAGCACTGATGCCCAGCAGGGTGGTAACCACAGGAATGTGAGCTTTTTCCGCCAGTTGTCTCAACTCAACTTCAGCTCCGGCCAGAATCACCCCATGGCCAGCCAGGATCAAAGGGCTTTCGGCCTGGTTGATGAGCCGGGCAGCCCGCTGAATCTGGGAGGAGCTGTCCGCTAAGGTAGGAGGTTGATAGCCGGGCAGGGAGACGCCAGAAGGTTCCTCGTACTCCAGCTCGGCGGCCTGGACGTCTTTGGCAATGTCAATCAACACCGGGCCGGGTCGCCCTGTGCGGGCGATGTAAAAAGCCTCTTTGATGGTCATGGCCAGCTCATTGATGTCCGTCACCAGGTAATTGTGCTTGGTAATGGGCAGAGTAATGCCCGTGATGTCTACCTCCTGAAAAGCGTCCTTGCCGATAAAATAGGTAGGCACCTGGCCGGTGATAGCCACCAACGGTGAAGAGTCCATGTAAGCCGTAGCGATGCCGGTCACCAGGTTGGTAGCCCCTGGTCCTGAGGTGGCCAGGCAAACCCCCACTTTGCCCGTGGCCCGGGCATAGCCGTCGGCAGCGTGGGCTGCGGCCTGTTCGTGGCGCATCAGGATGTGGCGAATAGGGTACTCGGGCAAAGCATGATAGAGATGAATGACCGCTCCTCCCGAGATGCCAAACACGACCTCCACGCCCTCGCGTATCAGACTTTCCCATATAATGCGCGCACCGTTCAGTTTCATGGCTTTGCTCCTTCCTCAATTATTCACGTTGTGTGTTGCGTGTT
>JAOZOT010000125.1 GCA_029933115.1 Anaerolineae bacterium
TGGTGAGGTATTTGAAAAGTTCTTCCGCAGTGATTTCGTGGCCGAGTGCTGATGGATGCCCGTCTGTCTTGCTAACTGTCAGAGGTGATCCTCGATATTTCGTAATGCCCTTTTGCTGCATGTATTGTCTTAAGGCAGGGCCGACATCAAGAACATGAAATCCCAGTTCTTCGGCCAATTCCAGAGCCTGGCGTTTGAGAGCAGAGTCATCGAGATCCTGGGAAAGTACGACGACATCGAAATTATATTGTGCCTGCAGACTCTTCAATTCATTCATTGCCTTAACATAAGAATCCCAACCCACCATGTCCTTATACTGGGGCGGAACCTTGGATGGATCGTTTTCGTAGCGCCAGTCATTCTCTCTCCTCGGAGCTCGAACCAGGCCGATCTCCCTTAGCTTTCGGACTGCCGAGTCGGGTTCCATATATTGGCCGTAGCCAAGTCTTTCCGCAACGAACTCGGCAAGAAAGGATTTCTGAATGGTAAAGGGAGACTCTTCTCGGCGAATAAAGTTCGGCAGCGACAGATCATTCGAGACAAATTCTATGATAACGATATCGGGGTTGTACTTCAGCCCTTTCTCTTTTAACGTTTCTACTTCCATCACAGTGTTATAACCGGGAACCGCTGTGTTGATTACCTCCCATCTTCTATCCGGGAAGGTCTGGTTAAGCTGATTCTCAAGCTGGGCAAGATATTGCTCTCCGTCTGATACCCCCATGCCGAACATATTAGAATCGCCGATTCCAACGATTCGAAAAACATCCCCAGAAGTTTGTACCGAATAGCTCCTACTCCGAAAGCCCTCTTCGTTTAGCGTGACCGAGTTGCCTTCCCAAATCACGGAGATGTTGGGTTTCAACTCGTAAATGATCCGTGAGTTCTTTGATAGCCGAATCATATGTGCGAAAGAGACTGGGCCCTCGGCCGGAAGCTCCAGTTCAGTCTTGAGCACTCTGTGGAGGGTTCTTTGATTTTCGAAGTAGACTCTCACTCGAAGTCCTATCTCGAGCATGAGCAGTGTAAATAGCGTTGCAAAGAGGGCCAGCAACACATTGGGAAGATTTTCCTTCAAGCTCGTCAGGACGGCAATCAGCCTTGATTTCCAGTCCCACCTCCCTAGGGAATGAGCAAGGGATTCAACAAGCACTGTCACTCCGTAACTTGATAGAAAGAGGATAGGAAGCGTTAGGAGAAGTCTACCGGCTACAAATCGCTCGGCCACATTTAGGATGAGCGACGCTATTAATAGACTGCAAAGACCCAGAGAGCCCCACTGCGGGATTCCGATTCGCTGTAAGGTGAGGTAGCATAAGAGCACAGAAAATGTCCCCGCCAGGGCAATCTCTAGCGAGACTACAAGCAATGAGAGCGCTGGAGATCGGTAGGGTTTCACTTCTACGGTATTGACCAACAACCCCAAGGCTCTGGAATCGTTGCCCTCCATCGGTATGAAGGTCTCTGTCTTGATCTCTAATAGAAGATCTTCAGGGAATGGGAAAGAAGATGGAAAGTAATCAAATTCGTAAGCTCTGATGCCGTTTAGGGCGACAAATCTCGCTACTATTTCCCCGTTGGCTGTTACAATGACGTTTGGCAGCGGTTGCCCTTTTGGACGCGCTGCGTCCATGGCAAGGCCGATTTTCGCCGGTATGTACCCTGCATCGGGAAATCTAATCGTCGAAGAGTCCGTTGTCCAGCGGTAGTTGAATTCCTCATTGCCCTCCCGTTGATAAAATCCCTCAACGTAGCGCTCATCGCCCTCGCGACCCACATCTACGAACAGAGGTTGAGGTGACCATATTTGATGGGCAAAGAACAGGATGATCAACGAGAGCAACGTCAAGATGCAGAGGTATTTATGCTCACGATATAAAGTGAATCCTTGACTTCCTGTGTGTGACTGAGCTGTCTTCTCCCTTTCATTTATCATTGGATCATGCCTTCGACTTCCGAAACAGGAGCTTATGCAGTTCGCCTCCCAGAACGCTCCTCGTTCCTTACCTTCTGTCGTTATCTCCGTGATCACTCTCCGGGTTCTTCCTTTTGCCAATCATGATAAAGAACCCGCCTTCGCGACCACCAGCTAGTGCCAGCCGGAGCTGCGTAAGCAAATGCTCAAGGCGGAACCCAACTCGGTTCATTTCAAACAGGGCTTCGTATTGAGAGAGCTTGGCAAAAGGAGTGGGCTTTGGTATCGAATTCACAAACTCGAAGCCTGTCTTATCAAACCACTCGAGCACTTCATCTATAGTATGCTTTGATTCGTGAGGGTTCATATACTGATCGGCGAACCAGATACGTTTTCTGCTCTCATCCACATCAACTCTGGCCAAATATGGATCCAGAAACAGGAAGCGATTCCCTGAGAGGTGAAAGATAGCTCGCCGGATATCCGTCCATATGCGGCCAAATTTATTATACAGGCCGATGACGATATATCCACCAGGGCGTACCAACTTGGATATTGAACAAAAGCCTGCGAACGGATCGTGCGTGTGGTGGAGAACCCCATTGCACAGCACGAAATCGAACTTCTGCTCAGCGAAAACCGGCCTAAAGAGATTCATCTGTACGAAACGTACTGTGTCAAGTGCATTGTTGACACGAAATCGCTGTCCTAGTTTAAGCGAGTTCAAGCAGATATCGGTCCCGAAAACAGTACGACCCCGGATAGCTAGAAAGTTGCTCAACTGGCCGGTGCCACAACCGACTTCAAGAACCGTCGCGTTGCTCGGTATCTGATCATCCAGGAGCCTGGCAAAAATGCCTCTCTGCGCTTTCTCGATCAGTCGCTGGACAGTATCAACTCTCTCATACCCAGGGAAGGGATGCTCTTCGTAGAAGTCTTTTACCAGATTGGTAACGTTGTCGAGGTCCGTTTCCCCAGTAGGCCAATAGAGCAACGGTATGCCATCCTCACAGGTAAAGCTTCTGCCGCATTTCACGCAGGCAATGGTATCAACGGCGTTACTGGCAAGCTCCAGGGAACCCTGACAGACAGGACAGATCAAGTCTTCCATGTAGTCCAACTTCGTGGAGGGGGAGATTTGCGCCGTATATGATATAGCTCTCCTGTGCCTATCATACTTGGTCACAAGAAAGTGTCCCATGACCAACTGATCGAGACCACTGTTGGCGAAAGTGTTCAGCGCATCGGCCGGTGTGTTGACGATGGGTTCCCCGCGTAAGTTGAAGCTGGTATTCAGCAACACCGGGACGCCCGTCGCTTGAGCAAACTTTTCGATAAAACGGTAATAGACCGGGTTCCATTCCCGGCGTACAGTCTGCATACGCCCTGTGCCGCCCACGTGGCAGACTGCTTGTACTTCGCCCCGCTTGTCTTCCTTGAAAGGGGAAACCATGAGCATAAAACGAGGCGGATATTGTCTGTCCAATCCCTCAGTAGTAAAGTACTCGTGAGCTCGCTCTTCCAGGATCACTGGCGCGAAAGGGCGAAACGGTTCGCGGAATTTGATTTTGGTATTGACGATTTGTTTCATCTCTCCGGGGCGGGGGTCGGCCAGAATGGAGCGGTTGCCCAGTGCCCGTGGCCCCCACTCAAAGCGTCCCTGAAACCAGCCGATCACTTTGCCGGCCAGTATCGTGTCCAGCGCGCGGTCCAACAGTCGCTCGGTATCGTCAATCCGCTCGTATG
Organism: Anaerolineae bacterium; assembly: GCA_029933115.1. Lineage (GTDB taxonomy): Bacteria > Chloroflexota > Anaerolineae > E26-bin7 > E26-bin7 > E26-bin7. Next base: position 3,662 of record JAOZOT010000125.1, read on the forward strand.
GAAACCCGCGCCTTCGGATCGCCTGCTCCATCTGCGCCTCGCTATACTCAGCACCCCAGTAGTTGTGCTCCTGCACGAACCGACGAGGCTGTCCCAGGATCACATGATAGACGTACAAGGCTGCCCCCAACGCTCCTCCCGAGTCACCCGCCGCCGGTTGAATCCACACCTCTTTGAAAGGCGACTCGCGCATCACCCGCCCGTTGGCTACCGAGTTGAGGGCCACGCCACCGGCCATCACCAATTTGTCGAGGCCGGTCTTCCTGTAGGCGGTGTTGACCATCTTGAGGATAATCTCTTCGGTCACCCACTGAATGCTGGCGGCGATGTCGGCGTACCTTTGATTCTGCTCGGCAGCACGGTCGTCCCACCGGGGATGGTCTTTGTCAGGATGGGTGACCAAGGTGAAGAACTCTGATTCTGGCCGGCGCGGCGGGCCGAACAGTTCCACGAACTTTTGATTAAAGGTATCAGTTGTGGAATAATGATAGGAGAAATAGTCCATGTTCATTTCGATGGAGCCGTCGTCGGCGACATGGACGACCTGATAGACCTTATCAACGTACCTGGGCTCGCCGTAGGGAGCCATTCCCATCACCTTGTATTCGCCGTTGTTTACGCGAAAGCCCAAATAGGCGGTAAAGGCCGAATACAGCAGGCCCAGCGAGTGGGGAAAGCGCAGTTCGTCCCACAGCTCAATGCTATTTTCGACCTTGTCAGTCCATTGGGCTGTGCCTTTGCCGATGGAGGCCGTCGTCCATTCACCGACGCCGTCCATGGTTACGATTGCGGCCTCATCGAAGGGAGAGGCAAACATGGCACTGGCCGCGTGGGAGATGTGGTGGTCGGTGAAAAGGATTTTTTCAGGCGGCACGCCAAGTTCGCGCATCAGGATGTTTTTGATCCATAGCTTCTCGTCAAAATAGTTGATCATAGCCTCGCCAAAGACCCTCCACGAGCGGGGGAAGGTGCCAAGGGAGGTAAGCAAGATGCGCTCGAATTTGACGAAGGGCTTTTCGTAAAAGACGACATAGTCAAGGTCGTGGCCGGTAATGCCCTCTCTCTCAAGGCAAAACCGAATGGCGTGGCGTGGGAAGCCGTTATCGTGTTTTCGTCGGGTGAATCGCTCCTCCTCGGCGGCTGCGACGAGCAACCCGTCTTTCAATAGGGCGGCCGCCGAGTCATGGTAAAAGCAGGAAATACCCAGGATAAACATCAGAACTGATTCCTCGCTTCTTCGATTGACGGTTTGAGGGGCAACTCTTTGGGCCGCCAGTTGGAACTGCCATGAGCCCGTTTGAGCCCCAACGGGTCGCCGAGCAGTGTCACACCCAGGCCAAAGGGCATGACGACGGTAAAATATATAAGGGCGATCAACACACGGCTTTGGTAATTGCCCATCTGACGGGCAAAGTCTTTCCAAGCGTTCCACAAGTTGCTGCTCGTGTGCGATGGCTGAGCTTGGGGGTAGCCGGCAGCACGCATCCTGGTCAGGATCATACCCAGCGCCAGGCCGATTGCCAGCCAGACGCCGATGGCGGCCCATTTGCCGAGGGCGTCTCGTGTGGCAAGGGCGGCGATCCACAGGACGATAACGACCGGCAAGTCAAGGATACCGGGCACCACTGTGCGTCCCTTTGCGCCCAGCACTGAGCCACTGGAATAGCCAACTAGCGTCAGGAGAATCATAGCCAACCCGGTGGCAAGGTTCATCTTTGAGCTCCAATTCAAAAGAGAGTGTAAATGAAAGGCGCGACTGCGGACCCTTGAGCGAAGATCAGCAGCATAGTGAACAAGACAATCACTACTATCATTGGGATGAGCCACCACAACTTGCGCTTCCATAGGAAGGCAAGCAATTCACCCACGATGCCCAGGCGCGTTAGAGCGCCGCTGTATGATTTTTCTGACATCGTCTATCCTCCATTGAAGACAGATGTTATGCAAAGAGCTTCTGCCCCGCGCGGGGCATCAGTAGAACAGCTTTTTGGCCTCACTCTGAGTTATTATATCACCAAACTCTCTGCCTGGCAACAGCTTGTGTGTTTTTGGCCTTGCGCAGCAGGTCGGGAGGTGGGGGTGTCCCTCCACATATTCCCTTGCCTTCACCAAGCGGGAGAATAGCCCGCCGGTTCTGCCTTCGGAGCGGGGAAGGTGGGGTTGAGGGGCTACCAAGCTCCCCAGGCTTCGAAAGCCCTGTTTTTGGCCTTTCCGATGTAATGTGGTATAATGGCCTGCGTTGAGCCCGCAGATTAGGAGGTTCTCGTGCGTACAAAATCGCTCCGATTGTTGATTCTACCTTTTGCCGCTATGGCGGTCACTTTGGGCTGTTCGGTCAGCTCACTGATCGCCCGGGCCCCCGAGCCCACGCCAACCAAGACTCTTAGGCCGACTTTTACTTCTACCCCAGAAGAAACACCGACGCCAGAAGCGTTCTTTACCGAGACCTGGACGCCTGAGCCCGTTGCTGCTGAGCCTGTGCCGACCGACACACCTTTGCCCACCGATACGCCTCTACCGGCTCCTACATCTGTCCCGACGGACACACCGCCGCCTCCACCGCCGACCGACACCCCTGTGCCTGTCCCTACTGACACACCTACTCCTTCTCCTCCCACCGACACGCCTGCACCGGCGGTGGACTTTAAAATTGTAGAACAGCGTATTCTGTCCCCCGAGGAAAACAAAGGTGGCAAAAGCTTTGGTGGCGACCACTTGATCTTTATAACGGTCATGGATGCCAACGGTGTGCCCTTGGATGGAATTATCGTGCGCGAGGTCAGCACGACGGGCGACGAACTGGTCACCGGTGACAAGGGGCCGGGGAAAGCAGAGTTTTTGATGGGGGGTGGAGGCAGTTTTATCTTCACGGTGGTGGGAGATAAAGAGGGCCGAACTTATACCAGTGAAAGTACCCATCAACTCTCCTTGGCTAATCCAGTTCTGGACGATTTAGTCGCAGCCGGCTATTGTCCCGATGTCAATGCGTGCCAGAATCATCCCTGGCACTGGTCCTACGCCGTTACTTTCCAACGCACGTGGTAGCCCCGATGTGACTGTTCAGACCTCCGAGGTTTTCTTCAAAACCTCGGAGGTCTTTTCCACCCATCGCCTCGACCCAGCGGTGCCCTCCCTGGGTCTTTTTTTCTTCCTCTCTTGCCTTTTCGTCGTCTTTGGGCTAAAATGGTGATCGGGAAAAGCATGCGGATGGGAGACCTGGAACATGGCCAAGGAGACCATTTTAGTCGTTGACGATGAAGCCAATATCATTGAATTGGCCAAGATGTATTTGCAAAACGAAGGCTACGTCGTGGAAAGTGCCCGCGACGGGCGAGAAGCGTTGACCAAGATCAAATCCCTGAAACCGGCCCTGGTGGTGCTGGACCTGATGCTCCCGGAGGTGGACGGCTGGGAGGTCTGCCGTCAGGTACGGGCCGATTCAGACGTGCCCATCATCATGCTCACTGCCCGCAGCGACGATGTGGACAAGATCGTCGGCCTGGAGCTGGGAGCCGATGACTACCTGACCAAGCCCTTCAACCCTCGCGAACTGGTGGCCAGAGTCAGGGCTGTGCTGCGCCGCTACGAGAAAAGTGCTGCTCCTACTACACCTATCCAACTGGGCCAGGTGACCATTGATCCGCAGCGGCGGGAGATGACGGTGGGCGGTCAACGGGTGGATTTGAGGACCAAAGAGTTCGATCTCCTCTGGACTCTAGCCGAGCACCGAGGCATTGTCCTCAGCCGCGACCAACTATTGAACCTGGTCTGGGGTTACGATTACTACGGAGAGACCCGCACCGTTGATGTGCACATCGCTCGCCTGCGAGACAAGCTCGAAGGCAGCGATGTGGCTATTGAGACAGTATGGGGGGTAGGGTACAAGTTGGTGGTTGGGTAGTTGGGTGGTTAGGTGGTTGGGTGGTTGGGAGGTTGGAGGTGTTTACCAGCCTGCGCTCGCGATTGATTCTGTCCTATATAGCTGTTATCTCCGTCTGTCTGGTTCTGGCCGGGTTGATTTTGATTGTTCTTCTGCGGCCATTCCAGACCCGACTGGCTTACATCCACCTGGCTGCCAAAGCCCTGCCCACTGCTCGGCTGGTGCGTGAGCTTTCGCGCAGGGGTGTGCCTCCTGAGCAAATAGGTGCGCAGCTCAAAGAGCAAGCCCAGGGGGACGACACCAGAACTCTCATCCTCACCTCCAAGGGCAAAGTCCTGGCCGACACAGAGGACAGACTGGTAGGCAAAGTATTACAATTGACAGCCAATGAGAAGAGGCGGGAGACTCGGTTGTCTTATTTGAGTGGCCAGCTTGTCACTCCTGATGGAGAGTCCATCATTTACGTGGCTCTGCCCACCGCTCTCCTGCGTGGCTCAAACGGGGAAGGGCAGCGCCTGATGGTGGCTGTGGCTATGGCCCGGCCCCGAGCTGTGACCTTTCTGGGTGATTTGGTGGTACAACTTTTGCTGGCCGGCTTGGTGGCCTTTGTCGTTTCCATCTTTTTGGCTTATCTCATCGCTCACTCCATCGCTAAACCTTTGCAGCGCATTACCCTGGCTACGGAGGAGATAGCCCGGGGCGACTACGACCAGCAGTTGAATATCACCTCCCCTGACGAGATCCGCCGTCTGGCGGCCAGCTTCAACGTCATGGCTCAAGAGGTCAAGGCCTCTCGTCAGGCTCAGCGCGATTTCGTGGCCAACGTCTCACACGAACTGAAAACCCCTCTCACCTCCATCCAAGGCTTCTCCCAGGCCATTCTCGATGGGACGGCCAACGACAGCGAAGCTCAGCGTCACGCAGCCCAGATCATCAACGACGAGGCCAAGCGCATGACCCGCCTGGTGAACGAACTATTGGACCTGGCCAAGCTGGACGCTGGGCAGATCGTTATGGCTCAGGAGGCGGTGGATATGAGCCAGTTGCTGCGGAGGTGTGTGGAGAAGCTGACTCCTCAGGCGAGGCAGAGCGGCGTCGAACTGAGGCTAGACCTGGAGGCGTTGCCTCCCCTCTCCGGCGACAACGACCGGCTGGCCCAGGTCTTCACCAATCTCATTGACAACGCTCTGAAGCACACGCCCCAGGGGGGACGGGTGACTGTAGCCGCCAAAATGGTAACGCCTCCCCCAGCACGCAAGGGGGAAAAAGCAGCCCCTAGAGTCGAGGTCAGCGTAGCCGACACCGGCTCCGGCATCCCGCCGGAGGATCTCCCTCGTATCTTCGAGCGTTTTTACCAGGTAGACAAATCGCGTCGCCGGGATGGCAAAGGGACGGGCTTGGGCCTGGCCATTGCCAAAGAAATCGTCCAGGCCCACGGGGGGCAGATCAAGGCCGAGAGCGTAATGGGAGTGGGGACCAAGTTTACAGTGGCGCTGCCGGCCTCGGCGTAGTGGGAGGTTGGGCGGTGGCTGCAAAGAGGGTATATCCCAGAACCGTCGGTTTTCTGCTCTTATGTCTACTCTCCGATGCCTTTGGGACATACCCTACTGCGTGAGCAGCGACCCTCCCGCAGGGTTCGCAACCTGCGGGAGGGTGATATGCCTACTCTCCGATG
>JAOZOT010000595.1 GCA_029933115.1 Anaerolineae bacterium
GTATCAGGCGCAGGTAGAAGCGTGGGCAAGCCATCGCAGACCCCCAGCTTCGCAGGGGGCTTGAAATCAGCCATGCCTGGGTAGTTGCGAAATGGAGAAGGCTCAAGAGTGAGCAACAAGAAGCGTAAAATCCCACGCCCGAATTTATCTGGGCTGCCCGCCGTTCCTTTGAGCGCCGCCCTGCTGGTCGTGGTGACCCTGGTCGCCCTGGGGGTGACCAGGCCCTGGCAACATCAAAAAGTGGCTGCTGTCACCCCCTCGGCTACAGCGGCCACACACACACCGACGGCGAGCCCGACGGCCACAACAACGAGTACAGCTACTCCCACCGCCACCGCAAGTCCAACTGCTACCCCCACACCAACGCCTATCATCTACGTTGTGCAGTCGGGCGACACTCTGCTCTCCATCGCCATCGAGTACGACACCACAGTGGAAGCCCTTTTGCAGGCCAACGACCTCGACGAACGGCAGATGATCTACGCGGGTCAGGAGTTGATCATTCCCCCGAGAGGCTCGGTAGATGGCTCCACGCCCGCGCCCAATACTCCCACGGCCTCATCCCGCGAAACAGATGTGGTCATCCACGTGGTTCAGCCTGGCGAGAGCCTGTTCGGCATCGCCCTTCAGTACGACACCTCGATGGAGGTCATCATGGCTGCTAACGACATCACCGACGCCCAGTGGATTTACGCCGGTCAAGAGTTGATCATCCCCCTGGGCACTCCCACCCCCGTCCCTACGCCCACGCCACGCCCTACGCCCACCTCCACCCCCGGCCCACCCTACGCCGCCCCGGACCTGCTCGACCCGGCCGAGGGAGAAGTCTTCCGGGGCGAGGAGGCCGACATCGTGCTGAATTGGGCTTCGGTGGGCATTCTGGCTGCAGACGAGTGGTACATCCTGCGTTTGCGCTTGATGAGCACCCCCGTCTATCAGCATCCCAGCGTCTGGACCAAGGTCACCAGTTGGCGGGTGCCGGCCTCGCTGCACCCCCCAATGGAAGCCGAGTCGCACTTGTTTCGCTGGGACGTGACCGTAGTGCGCCACACAGGCACCAGGCCCGACGGCAAACCGGACGGTATCGCCATCAGCCCTATGAGCACCACGCGGAGCTTCTTCTGGTATTAGGGTCACGCTTAAAACGGCGTGACCCAGCCGTATCTTTTCACCCCTTTGCACGGTGTATATTATGCCACAGGAGCCATCTCCCTCTCCAAGGTTTGGATAGGGCCCTTGTTGAGGTAGGAAGGCTCCTGTTTTATTTGCAGATATAATGCGATTGACGATCTCTACGACGACCAGGCAGCCTGCAATGCCTTGATGGCCCGGTTGGTCAATCGCCGATAAGGCCGGTTGGGTGGAGCGACCACTACCAGGATCAGAGTCTCATCACCCACAGTAAAGTAACGACTGACCAGGCGCGTTTTGTCGTTGCCGCGAACGGCGACCTCGTCAGCCTCAGCCAGGTCTATGCGAGTCTGAGCCTGTTCGATGACGTTTCTGACCAGAGCAGCCATAGCCGAGGCCGTGTCCGTATCGTAGCCGGAAGTCACAGCCGCTATGGGCAGGCCCTGTGTATCCACCAGAAAAGAGGCCCTGAAATTACCGGCCTCGTTCATATCGTGTAAAATCCTGGCAAAGGTCATTTCTTTCCAGTCTGGTTCAGAATCGCTTTTGGCGCTGTCCATTGGTTTATCTCCTATAAAGTAGCTGTTCAAACATCAAGCCCCCACCTAAATCTCCTGCTGCACTCTGGTTACCACCAGGTTGATAATTGCTTTCAACGTGTCAAAGACGCCTATCCCACGTGTGGCTACAGATTCGAAGTGAGGGACACCGTTGCGTCCCAAGCGCGCTTCCAGAACGGTGATAGGAGCTTTGTCGGGGAGATCACGCTTGTTGTACTGTATAGTGAGAGGGAGATGAAACGGATCATAACCCAACTGGCGAAGGTTTTCTTCCAGATTGCGCATACTTTCCACATTATCCTGCAACCTGTCCCATTGGGAGTCTGCCACAAAGACCACCCCATCGGCTCCTTGTAGAACCAATTTGCGACTGGCGGCATAGATTACCTGTCCCGGTACGGTATAGAGGTTGAACTTGGGTTTCAGACCTCTGATTTCCCCCACCTCCAATTGCAGGAAATCAAAAAAGATGGTACGGTCCTCCCTCGTTTTGAGAGAGATCAACTCTCCGCGCAATTCGGGCTTGAGCCTGGAATGGATGTATTCCAGGTTGGTCGTTTTCCCACTCAGCGCCGGCCCGTAATAGACGATTTTCAGATTGATTTCGCGCAGTTTCCAATTGATGAACATTATATCGCTCTCTCAGAGCGTGTCTGAAAATTCGGGGGGG
>JAOZOT010000596.1 GCA_029933115.1 Anaerolineae bacterium
TCTGTGTGGGAACATGCCCCACCCGATCACTTGCCCACGTTTACGTGCGGACTTAACTCGTCGTCAGTTCTTCAGGAAATGAAAAGAAGGCAATCTCTGCCGAGAGTTGCCTCTTTTTCAACAGAAGGTATCTGAAAAATGCCCGCAGTGACGACTTTGGGGGCTCGCCAAAAGACAAAATCGTTCTACGACGCCTGATCCTGAACTTTCAGATCCGCTCGGAAAGGTCCAACCTGTCCGAGAGCATCCCTCAAGGTATGGCCCAGCGCGCAATGACAAGGTCACCCCCTCATGGCAAGGACCTTGTTCACACTCTTGAGCAATTCCTGGGGGCCAAAGGGCTTGGTCACATAATCGTCAACCTTGGCAATGTGCAACCCCAGTACTTTGTCAATACTCTGGGCCTTGGCCGTGACCACAATTACCGGGATGTCTTTCAACTGCTCATCAGCCTTCATCTGGCGGAAGACCTCCCACCCATCCACTTCGGGCATCATCAGGTCCAGGAGGATCAGGTCGGGCATCTCGCGGCGGATCACCTCCAGTCCCTCTTTACCACCCACCGCTCCCAAGACCTCAAACCCCTTCCGCTCCAAGATGAGCTTGATCAGATCTATCATCTCCGGTTCGTCTTCAATGCACAGGACTTTTTTCTTCTCAGCCATTTGGATTCCTCCATCTGGTGGGATCCGCACATCACACTTCTAACTATTACTAGTTTACCACAATATGGCCCAAAAGTCTAGCGAAGCTACACCTCCTGCTCAGCATCACGACGGAGAGGGCACGGTCCTCATCACCACCCGTCGCAGCTTGCGCCACGCCTTGCGCGGTGAAGCGTACCGTTTCCGGTAATAGCGGACCGTCCGCTTGAGTTGATTGAGGGGCTTGCGCCGCTGAGATTCTTCCAGGGCCCACTTCAGAAAGCGGTAATCGTGCCCTTTGATCTTCACCTCGTTAGGGTTGCGGCGATAACTATCGTGGTCGGTGATCAGCGAAAGCCCGTGTTCCTGACAATATTCATAAAGATCGCTGCCAGGATGGGGGGTATAGAAAGCGGGGCTGTAGTAATCGGGGTCAATCTCCTTCAGCATGGAGATGGTCTCTTTGATCTCCTCCTCGGTTTCGGTGGGCAGACCCAGCATGTAGTTGGCCCAGATGGCAACGCCGTATTTGCGGCAAATGCGGGCCGCTTCCAGGTTCTGAGCGCGGGTGGTGCCTTTGCGGATGAACCTGAGCACCCGGTCGCTGCCGCTCTCGAAGCCAATGAAGTAGCCACGCAAACCGGCCTGGACCATTAACCGCACCATGTCCTCGTGTTTGACGATGATGTCGGCCCGGCTCTGACAGAAGAAGGGTTGGGTGAAACCCTCAGCCCGGTAAGCCCGACAGAACTCGCTCACCCACTCCTGATCCTCGGTCAAGGTATCATCGTGGAACATAAAGCTGGCAAAGTGGTATCTGTCGCGCAGGTACTTTAGTTCGGCGATGACGTTTTCCACGCTTCGGCGCCGCACCCCCCGGCCAAAGAGGATGCGTTCGGCCGGCTGACAATAGCTACAATTGTAGATACAGCCCCGGCCGGCAATGATGGTCACAAAGGGAGGGGGCAACTCCGGCACGAAGGGTGCTTCCGGCGAATCGAGGGTGTAGCCCCACCGCCGCCACTCGTTGAGGAAAAAGTCGTGATCGGAGAAAGGCAGCGAATCCAGGTCAGGCGGTTCGCCACGGATGAGGCGCTCGGCCGGGCGCTCCCCAGCCTCAATGGCGGCCAGCAACCTGGGAAAGACAATCTCTCCCTCGTGGGTGACCACATAGTCAATCTTCTGATTAGCCAGCACCTCATCGGTGACCAGGGTAGGATGCGGCCCGCCGACGACGGTCACAATGGACGGATTGACCTCTTTGATGATGTCCACACACTGCATGACCGGATTAAAGTCCACACTCATCATGGTCAGGCCGCAGACATCGGGCTTGCGCTTGACCAGCTCTTCCCGAAAATGCTCCCAGCCTTTGAGAGCCCGCAGGTCAATGAGGTCTACATCAAACCCTTGCTCTTTGGTCACGGCCGAGAGGATGGCCAGTCCGTGACTGATCCAGCCCGAATCCATTCCCTGGCCAATGCTGTCAAAGCCTTTGCCGGTGATACCGGCGTAGATCAGGGTGGTCTTCATTTACTTCTTCTGCCTTCTCTGCCAACGGGTTTTCTTCAACATTTTCTTATGCTTGTGTTTGGCTATCTTTTTCTTGCGCCACTTCTTAGCATTCGGCATGAACATACCTCCTTTCACCTTGATGAGATTCTTTTGCAATCAGACGGTTACTTTCCCGCAGGCTTGAAACTCACCTTGGCAGCA
>JAOZOT010000597.1 GCA_029933115.1 Anaerolineae bacterium
TGACTTCTCAGCACAAGATGAGTATAATGCCGGTCAAGGAGGTGATATAAATGACCTTGGCCCTACCAAAAGCAACGGCCCAGTTGTTGACAGAACTCACCGGAGACCCGAGGCCAGAGACGGCTTTGGTCATCGTCCTCAAAGATGCCATAGCCCACAGGCTGGAGAGGGTTGAAGCTGGCCTAAGAGACTACGAAGCCAAATACGGGATGCCTTTCGACGAGTACAAGCATCTCTGGGAGACAGAGGATAGGCCAGAACATTACTTTTACGAAGCCGAGACGGACTATCTGGAGTGGGAAGCTCTGGTGACCCGTAAGAAAAGATTGGAAGACTTGTATGGCAGGTTACCATGACTACCATCGAGCTACTACAAAGGCTGGTCATCGCCTGCCAGAAGTGTGATTTGGTCGAGGCCTATGCCGTTCAGGAAATGGACGAAGACATCCTCAGCGTCCGCGTCTTCCTGAGCGATGGCTCCTTTATCAGTGTCTTCTACAACATAGCCACAGCCAAGGTCGCCTTTGCCCTCATCAAAGAGGAGCAGCGGATCTACGGTAAGGATAACGCCAAAATGGGCCGGCACGCCCACCCTTTCGATGACCCAGAAGGCCATTACCTCTGCGAACCTGTGGATTTTGAGGGCTTTCTGAAAGAGGTCGAAAGGCACTTCTCCGACAGGTCATGAGCGCGATGGCCGTATTGATCCTCTCTAGCCCCGTCCTCTACTCCCTGGAACTGACCCCCGCCTGCAACAACCGCTGCCGGGGCTGTTACAATGTCTTTGCCAACGAGAGAGCACGGCCACCTCTGACCCTCGAAGGGTGGCGGCGGATCCTCGACTGCATCAAACCTCACGCCCACCTGGTGAAATTGACCGGCGGCGAACCCACCCTCCACCCCCATTTTGCCGGCATCGTCACCCACCTCCGCGAACTGGACATCTCCTTCTCCCTTTTCACCAACGGCTGCTGGCCGAACCCCGAAGACCTGGTCGCCTTCCTGAAGACGGTCCCCCAACTGCGAGGACTGCTCATTTCTCTGCACGGGGCCACTCCTGCGGCTCACGAAGCCTTCAGCGGCGTTCCAGGCTCCTTCGCGAGGACGGTAGCGAACATCCGACGGGCGACGGAAGCAGGGCTTCCCGTGACTATCAGCGCCGTCATCCACCGGCGAAACCTCGACCAATTTCAGGCTATCCTGGACCTGGCCCGTGACCTCGGCGCCGATCACGTCGCCTTCAACCGCTACCTGGGGCCGAGGAATCCCGCCATTGAGCCCACCGACGAGCAGTTGCGGCAGGCGGTGCTCACGATTGAGACATTGCGCCAGGATGGAGCGCCGGTCAAGTTCGGCAACTGCATCCCCCGGTGCTTCGTCGAATCGTCTTCTACCGGCTGTCTGTCGGGCGTGGCCTACTGTACCATTGACCCCTGGGGGAACATGAGACCGTGCAACCACTCCCCTCTGAAGTGCGGGAACTTGTTGGAGCAATCGGTAGAGGAAGCCTGGCACTCGGCCGAGATGCAACGCTGGCGCGGGATGATCCCCGCCGAGTGCCATCTCTGTGCCGAGTTCCCCCAATGTCACGGCGGTTGCCGGGCCATGGCGGTAGAGTTGGGCCTGGAGAAGGACCCTCTGGCCGGTGCTCCCCTCCTCGCTGCGCAATCGCCACCCGAACGGATAACCCTCTACGAGGGTCTGCGGCCTGTGGGTGCGTACCAACTCAGGGAGGAAAAGTTCGGCTACGTCCTGATGCGCGGCAACCGCATCGTACCCGTTGCCTTTGCACACAAAGCCGTGTTGGATGCGTGCAATGGGCAGACAACCTTGAGGGAAATTGAAACCAACTTCGGGGTGGAAGGACTGTGGCTGGTCGCCACGTTAGCCAGGAGGGGGGTGATAGAGCTCAGATAGCTCCACAACAGGCCCGCAAATCCGAATACATGATGTGAAACACCTCAGGGAAGCGTCGCTTTGGTTCTTCCCTTTTTCAATTTCAACGGATCACAACCCCGGGTAGTCACCCGCTTGCGTGTTGCTGGCCTGGCGACCGGTGTCTGTGCTGCTCTGCTCCCACCGGATCACCAGATCCGGTGGCTTGGCGGCGGGATCTGGCGATCCCGCCGGAGCGGAGAGGGGCACCAACACCCAAAAGGGGGACTACCCAACCCTGCTCCCACCGGATTTGCAATCCGTGGCCAGGGGGCGGATTTGATGAGCCTTAAGAAATCATCCGGGTAACGAAGTGCTTTCGGCGGAAGCCCGACGCTAAAGCCGTCGGGCTGAAAGGGCAAAGCCCTGCGGGCTGTTTTCAGCTCCAGACAAGGCACATCTCAGCCCCGAA
>JAOZOT010000126.1 GCA_029933115.1 Anaerolineae bacterium
TGGAAACTCCAGACAGGTCAGCAGCCCCGTATACTCACCAATGGCACACGAAACCTAGAATTCTAGGCTTAAACTCTGCGCTCATTCGTTCTCACCTCATTAGTAGACTTGTGGGCTATCACACCGCTAGCTCAGCCACCGCATCAATTTGAGCCTGGATCTCCTCATCGGTAAAGTGCTTCAATTGAATAGCCCCCGTGGGACACATGGCGTTGCAGAGGCCGTCTCCTTTACAGAGAATGGGGTTCACGACTGCCTTCTTGCCCTGTCGGTTCTCGCGGAGCTCTAGAGCGCCATACGCACAGGCCGAGACACACTGCCCACACCCTATACACCTCTTCTCATCCACCTCGCAGACAGAGCCGGAGGCAGTGATGGTATCATGGGAGAGGAGCGCCAAAACCCGGCCTGCAGTTCCATGAGCCTGCTCGATCGTCTCGGATATGAACTTGGGATAGTGGGCCATCCCGCAAAGATAGACGCCGTCGGTAGCGAACTCAACCGGTCTCAATTTGACATGGGCTTCCTTGAAGAAACCATCCTGGTCCAAAGTTACTTTGAACAGTTGGGCTATTTCCTTGCTCCCTGGAGAGGGAACGACGGCGGCGGCCAGAACCACGATGTCGGCATCTATCTCGACCTTCACACCCAGGATGTAATCCGGGACGATAACCTTCAGGACAGGCTGGCCCTCCTCTGACTCACCCGCTTTCACTTCCGGCCTATCTTGCGGTTCATAGCGGATGAACTTCACACCTTTTTCGGCCGCCTCTTTGTAATAGTCCTCATTAAAGCCAAAAGTTCTCATATCCCGGAAGAGGATGTAGACATCCATCCGGGGATTGAGCTCTTTAAGCTCCAATGCGTTCTTGATAGACTCGCTACAACACACTCTGCTGCAGTAATTTCTGTCCTCGTTTCTGCAACCCACGCACTGGATCATCACCACACTTTCCGCATTAATCACTTTCTCGTCACCCTCGTTGATTCGCTCCTCCAACTCAAGGTTGGTCATCACCCTGTCGTCTTCGCCATAGAGGTATTCGGTGGGCTCATATACATCGGCACCTACAGCGATAACGGTGGCGCCATGTTTTATCTCCGTGACGCCCCTTTCAGACTCGACCTTGGTCACGAAGTTGCCGATATAACCGCCGGCCTCTGTGATGGTGGCACCCGTGTATACATGGATCAGGGGGTGCTGGTAAACCCGGCGCACAAGATCGTGCAAATAGGCCTGAACATCCAGTCCCTCCAGGGTGTGATGGATTCTTCTCGCCGTGCCCCCTAACTCTTTCTCCTTTTCCACCAGGTAGACCTCATATCCCTGTTCGGCTATGGAGAGGGCACAGGTCATGCCGGCTATTCCTCCGCCCACCACCAACGCCGTCTTAGTGACCGGCAGCTCTATTTCTTGTAGCGGTTTCAGAAGGCGAGCGCGAGCCACCGACATCCGGATGATATCTTTGGCCTTCTCGGTGGCCTCCTCCTTTTCCCTGAAGTGGACCCAGGAGCAGTGTTCTCTGATGTTGGCCATGTCATAGTAATACTGATTCAGTCCTGCCTCCCGAACGGTGTCCCGGAATAGCGATTCAAGTATCAAGGGGGAGCAGGCAGCGACGACGACCCGGTTGAGCCCCTTTTCCTTCACCATCTCTGTTATCTCTTGGGTGGAATTGGAAGCACATGAGAACAACTGCTCCTGAGCGTGGATCACGTTGGGTAAGGTTTGGCAATATTCAACCGTTTCAGGGACATTGACCACCCTTCCGATATTCGCCCCACAATGGCACACAAAGACCCCTATCCTCGGCTCTTCCTGAGAGACATCCTTTTCCGGCGGATAGACCTTTTCCTTGGCCAGCTTTCCCTGGCGGTAGTTAAGGAGAGCACCGCATTGGGAGGCAGCTCCGCTGGCGGTGAAGACCGCCTCGGGAATATCCGCGGGATGCAAGAAAGCTCCGCTTACGAATATCCCGGGCCTGGTCGTCTCCACCGGGTTGATGGGATTGACTTTGCAAAAGCCGTGAGGATCGAGCTCAAGGCCGAACTTCGTCGCCAGGTCTTGGGCATCGGCGGGGGGGTTCAGTCCGACGGATAATACCACCATATCGAATTCTTCTTCCTTCACCCCATCATCGGGCGTGGAATATCGTATGGTGACGTTCTTGGTTTCCGGGTCCTCTTTGACCACAGATACGTAGCTTCTTATGAACCGAACCCCTGGAAGCGCCTCGGCCCTTTGGTAGTACCGCTCGAAATCCTTCCCAAAGGAGCGAATATCGTTGTGGAATATGGTGCACTCCGCCTTCGGGTCGTGCTCCTTGGTCAAAATGGCCTGTTTCTGGGCATAGGTGCAGCACACGGCCGAGCAGTAGCTGTTACCATTCTGGGGATTGACCTGTCTGGAGCCGACGCATTGGATCCAGGCTACTTTACGAGGGTGCTTTTTGTCGGAAGCACGCAGTATCTCGCCTTCATACGGCCCGGTGGAGCACATCAGCCGTTCGTAGTCCATGCTGGTGACCACGTTCTGCATCTTCCCGTAGCCGTATTCGTTCCCCACCATCGGGTCATACGGCTCGAAGCCAGGAGCCAGAACGACGGCCCCTACTTTTATCTCCACCTTTTGCGGCACCTGACTGAAATCAATGGCCTGATTAGTGCATACCGCCTCGCAAATACGGCATTCCTTCTCCTTCAGGTAAAGGCAGCTTTCATCAATGTACGTGACCAGGGGAACGGCTTGGGCGAAATAGATATGGATGGCTTTGTTCTGCGATATTTCCTGATTAAACGGATCGGGGTATTGGATAGGGCAGTGCTCTACACAGGTGGTGCAACCCGTGCATTTGTCCTCCAGGATATACCTGGGCTTTTTGATCAGGGTAACCCTAAAGTCCCCAGCCTCTCCCTCTACGCTGTCAATCTCAGTATAAGTCAGGACTTCTATGTTGGGGTGCCGGTCGACCTCGACCAGTTTGGGGGCCAATATTCATATGGAGCAGTCGTTGGTGGGGAAGGTCTTGTCAAGCTGGGCCATATGGCCGCCAAGGGAGGGCGCCTTATCCACCAGGTAGACCATAAAGCCCGAAGCGGCAAGGTCAAGAGCGGCCTGGACCCCGCTGACCCCCCCGCCGACGACCATGACGTCACCAAAATAATAGCCCACCAAGCCCTTGCGAATGCTATCCGCCAGACTTTTGCGAATCTGGCCTTCTTTGTACAATCCTCTTGCCATCTTCTACCTCTATATATACTTCTTCGGTGCCTAAATCACTTCCTGGATAATCTCCGTGATGTCCTTGACCTCCGGGGCCTCACTATCCCCCAGCGTCAATCTGCTGTCCTCGAATTGGGTGATGCAATACGGGCAGGCCGTTGCCAGCACCTCGGCCCCGACCCCCATCGCCTGCTGAAGTCTGATGTTGGAGAATCTTTCGGACTTGGGGGTTTCCATCCAAATCCTGCCTCCCCCCATCCCGCAACAAAGGCTGTTTTCCCGCGACTCGTCCATCTCAATCAATTCCAAACCAGGTACTCTCCTCAAAACCTCGCGGGGTTCGTCGTAGATGCCGTTATGTCGGCCCAGGTAACACGGATCATGATAAGTGACCCTTTTCCTATACTCCCCGGTGATTTCAAGCCTCCCCTCCTCAATAAGCTGGAATAGATATTGGGAGATGTGTATTACCTCGAAGTTGACCATGAATTCGGGGTATTCGTTCTTGAAGGCGTGGTAGCAATGGGGGGAAGAAACGAGGATTTTCTTCACGCCGTTTTCGATGAAGGTCTTGATGTTTTCCCTGGCGAGGCGTCTAAACAATGTCTCATTGCCGACCTTGCGGACGCTTTCGCCGCAACAGTTTTCTTTGGAACCCAGTATACCGAAATCTACCCCTGCCCTATTGAGGATATTGGCCGTGGCTTGAGCTACCTTCTTCAATCTTGGCTCATAGCTGGGATAGCAACAGGGGAAATAGAGTATCTCGGTGCCCTCGTTGAACTCCTTTACCCCCAGGTCCTGGGCCCAATTTGCCCGCCCCTCTGGCTCTTGTCCCCAAGGATTACCAACACTGGCGATGCTGGTCATGAAACTCCGAAGGTTGGGGATGCTCGCCGGAACGACACCGTCGGGCACTAAAACCCTACGCATGGCCCTCATCACGTCTATTATTTCTACTCCCCTGGGGCACCACTGAACACAGTTACCGCAAGTGACGCATAACCACAAGTCCTCGGATTCGAAAGGAACCACGCCGAATTTGGCCTGATTGATCAGTCTACGTGGGGAGAATTCCCTTACGCGATTCCACGGACACGCCGTGTCGCATTTTCCACATTGATAACAGAGCCTATCGGCGTCTCCACCTTCCTCTTCTATGCCTTCAACCACCACTTTGAAAGGGGCTAGGGGTAAAATCTCCATTTCTCCTTCAATCCTTTTCTGACATTCGAGCGAGGGTGTCTAACACCTTCTGCAACCCGTATCTGTCTATCATTGCCTCCAGCCCTATCTCCATTTCTTCCAGCTCCAGCCCTTCCTCTACTTCCTCTTCCCTCTCCTCATAGGTCAGGGCATCATTGTAGCACCACTGAACGCACAGGGGCTCTTCCAGTGACGGATCCTCTTCGCACATATCGCATTTGAGGGGAAGGCCGGAATCGGGTTCTTTGAAGGCGTCCCTGGACGGGCAGGAGGCTCTGCAGAAGGCGCATTCGTCGTATTCCTTGCCATTGATTATGTATCTGTCTCTGCCGGCGCATTCGGCCTGAGCGTAATCCCCCGCCAACACAGGAACATATATGTCCTTGAGGGGCTCCCAAATCACCCGAATGCGGGCCATCGCCGGATTAACGCTGCCATATTTTTCCGTAGCATGAAAGGCGGAGCAGATCATCTCACATGCCCGGCAGCCGTTGCATTTATCAACGTCTATCTTTATCGTTTTGATTATTCTCTTCACGGTTATGGTCTCCTTCGCTCTATCCTTGCTCTTTTTCCGCCGTGTTCTGTTGGGAAGGAGCATCGTAACTACTCACCTGCTCCTGCCGGATTTGCCATCCGGCGGGTCCAACGGACGAAATTGAAGCGAGTTGGCCGCTATGGACTTGGATTGCAAATCCAAGCCGAGCGAGGTGAGTAGTTACGGAGCATCTTCGCTGTCCGTCAAGATTCCCCTCTGAACAAAGTCCTCATACACATAATCCAGACTGAGCTCATGTAAGGTCTCCTTGGTGGGAATCCCCTCGTTATTCCAGCCCTTGAATCTGTAATACGTATCAAGGAGCTCCTTTTCAAGTTCGGGAAATCTTTTCCTCCAGTGATCCTCGGGGGGCTTCTCGTCTTTTCTCCTCAAGCCTCTTCTCACGTTGATGGCTCTGATCAAGTTGCGGTATCTTCTGAACGTTTTGACCAGCTTGTCCTCATCCATGTCAATCCCGGCGCCTGCCAAGATGAACTTGGGCAGATTGTGTATATGATAGGGGGGTTTCAGGTGGAACGACGACAGACCGGCGCACACCCCCAGGGCGTCGTCAATGTAATGCATCATCTCCTGCCAGTCCACGATATCGCAGCACATGTCAACCGTGGGGTAGTAGGGGAAAGTGCGCGGCTCCCAGTCCACAAAGTACTGCTTGAACCTGTCATCGGGCACCTGGAACCAATCTTTGACGAACTCCTCCCTCTGTTCTCTGGTGGGGTAGGGTGCCTGCGGGAATTGCCCCTCGATCTGGGTGATGTTTATCTTCTCGCCGGTGCAGTACATCAGGAAGTAAATGGGGTTCAGCATCCCCAGCTTGAGGGGGAGCTGTTCGATCTTCTTGATGTTGTTATGGGCATATTCTTCCGACCCACTGCCGATCTCCTTGGCCGCCCAGTAAGTGCCGTTGGCCAAAACGTCTCCGATGCCTTCCCGTCTGACGATTTTGTCCAACAAATAGTAGAACCTTCCCTCGTTGTCCTCAGGCATTCCCGGGAAGTCCTCCTCCGTCAAGATACCGGCTTCGAGGAGCTCAAGGGCAAAAGCCATTACCTGCGGCGCAGAGTAGCCATCTACCCCGTACTCCGTAGCCCGCTGGGCGATGCGAAGACCAAACTCCAGGCTGTCGGTCATGGCAGCCATGGTATAGGTGAGCTTGGTAAAGCACTTCATCATGTATGTTGATTGTCCCGGCGGCTCGATGGTCGCTCCGCATTCAACCGGACAGTTGTAACAACTGACAAACCGCCTACGCATGGATTCCAGGGTGTCACGCCATTCCTTTGCGATCTCTTCGTTCCAGTAGCCTTTTCTACGCAGGCGCGCGTTGCCCCAGGCAAAGTTCTCGGTGTGCCACTTTTCGTCATGGACTCTCATCTCCTGGGGCGAGCCGAGTATGGCCAAAATCGGCATCACTCCTGGGATCGGGTTTTCCTGCCGGAATTTTATGTATTCCAGCACCTCTTTGCAGAGCTCCATGAATTCGGCCGGTCGGGCAACGTAGATATCCTTCGTCCCGCGAACGGCTATCGCTTTTACGCCTTTGTCTCCCATGACAGCGCCAATTCCGCCCCGGCTGGCGCTGGACCTGCCCTGCTCGATGGAGGCGAAATAGACCCTGTTTTCACCGGCCAGGCCAATGGCCGCTACTTGGGCTTTCGGCTCATTCAACTCCTGCCGGATAAGCTCCGCCGTCTCAAGGGCTCCTTTGCCCCGCAGATGAGAGGCATCGCGTATTTCTACCTCATCGTTGTTTATCCATATATAAACCAAATCGGGGGACTTGCCGCGAAGGATCACTTTGTCATAACCGGCGTACTTTAGTTCTGGCGCCCAAAATCCCCCCATCATGGAAAAGGCCATTAGTTTTGTCTGAGGAGAAATGGTGGAGACAATAGTGCGGTTACAGCCGGTAGCAGGTGTGCCGCATAGGAGACCGGCGGCAAGTATCAATAGATTGTCGGGAGAGAATGCTTCAACTTCGGGGGGAACCCGCTCCCACAAGATCTTGGCATTGGTGCCCAGACCGCCAAGATATAGCTCGGTGTCTCTTGGATCCGTAGCGACCCTTTCGATGTTTCCACTGGATAGATCGATCTCCAAGTTAAACCCTGTCTCTGCGTATCTCACTTCCAGCCCTCCTTACAGTATCTCCACCTCGCCATCCGCGATCCGCTGCCAGACTCATCCATGCTGACACCCTTGGAAACCTGCGTCTTTGGGAATCGGCGCGGATAGCAGCCGGAGTCCCCAACTTGTTGGGCTTTATCGCGCCGCGGCCCCAACAGGTTGGTGACTCCGACATCATGACCGTGCAAAGTCCTAAAGAGCCGAGAGTCTCTTGGGACGCAGGTACATCAGTCGCAGGTGAAGACGGATGATCGTAGGTTCGACGCTCTTTTCAACGATGTTTGGCACCCTCGTTTGTATGTCACTTTTTTATGTGCCGTCTTCAATGCGGCAGATAATATTATAACACATAAGTTGGCGGCTGTCAAGGTGCTTCAGCGATTTTTCCAGGCCGGATCTCGCTTCTCCAGGAAGGCGGCCAACCCCTCGTGGGCGTCCTCGGTGGCCATCAGCTCATGCAGGTAGAGCGATTCGACCTTCTCCAGCGCATCGGCAAAGCTGAGGTCAAAGCCCTGATAGACGGCCCGTTTGTTCAGGCGCAGGATGGCAGCGGAGAGGCCGGTCAGCTTGCCGATGAACTCTTCGGTGGCCGCCTCCAGTTCTTCGGGAGGCACGGCCTTGTTGATCAGGCCGATGCGCTCCGCCTCTGGGGCCCGGATGTCTTCGCCGGTCAGGAGCAACTCCAGGGCCTTCGACCGGCCGATGAGACGGGGGAGGAGGACCGCCGCCACCGGAGCCAGGACGCCCACCTTGATCTCCGGCTGGCCGATTTTGGCCCGCTCCGAGGCGATGATCATGTCGCAGGCCATGGCCAGCTCGCAGCCACCGCCCAGCGCCGCTCCGTTGAGCACGGCCAAGGTGGGGATGTCCAGCTTTTGCAGAAGGCGGAACATGCCGTGGAAGACTTCGATCATCTCTTCCACTTTATCGGCCGTGTGATCGGCCACGTCCACCCCTACTGAGAAGGCTTTGCCGCTGCCGGTGAAGACCAGCACCTTAACCTCCTGGTCATCCAGCAGGCTCTCCAGCGCGGAGTTGATCTCGCGCATCATGGCGATGGTCATCCAGTTGAACGGCGGCTGATTGAGGGTGATCTTGGCCACCCCGTCGCCTCGCTCGAAAACGATGTGTTCGAATTTACTACTCATGCTATTTCTCCTTTCTTTGGAAAGATAGACTTGTAAACGTTCTCATATTCGGGTCTGAAAGGCATCCCTACTTTGGTTCATCAGATGGATCGGCGTGTCAAAGGAGCCATACAATGCCTTTCGCTCTTCAAGAAAGCGGGGATTCCTTTGGCGTATTTCAAGCTGCCTTCTCAAGGATTCTATCTCGTCGCTCATTCGAACTGACCTCGCACGACCTGGTAGTCATCTGGCTCAGCGATAAGCAGCACAACATTGCGCTTCCAGTCAAAGATAACGCTGAAGTGGTTCAGAACGTCGCGGCCCAGAATGGGAAAGTCGGCTGCATGGGGATCTAAAAACACATTAACTTGACCGGTGAAGACCGCGATTTCTTTCTTTGGAGACTGGAATCGCAATTCCGTGCCGTGTTGAATATAGGGTATACCCGGTCCGCCAATCCCGCTGGCGTCATCCTTGACATTCAGCGCCGAGGTATCAATACCAAGAAGGTCAACGCTTCTTGAGTGCAAGAAAGTCTCATCTGCCCCTGAGTCAATCAGGAACGATTGTCTCACCCAATGACCATCAGCAGCAAGCACATAGCCAGCGATAAACGGGCGATACGCGCCTCTGTGAAATCGGTACCTGCCATAGAGAATCATACCACCAGAATCCTCTTTGTCCAGGGTATATATTCTACAAATGGCCTTCGATCAGGGTATTTTAATCTCACCTTCTCCTCGACCTCTTCGTAGGTATCGCCCATAAACAACTCTTGGTTGACCACTGCAATGTACTTCCCTCGATACTCACGTTCGATTTCTTCAGCATGAGCGGCCAGCCAATCGAAATCGGCTTGATCCTGCATGAATCGCTCATGCTCCTCAGGGGTCGCTTGTCGGGTTTCCTTCAGCCT
>JAOZOT010000127.1 GCA_029933115.1 Anaerolineae bacterium
AAGAAATTAAACAACTTGGAGGCAAGACATGGACTTTGCTGGGTCATCCTACAAGGTGACGCGGGTCGGCTACCCTTCGTGCCAGAACGGGTCGGAGCTTATTGGGACCAGCATACTCAGGTGGATGCGGAGATGACCTAACAGTAGTCCATCTCACCCCGCAGGGCTACGATCTGGTCTCGCAGCCGCGCTATAGCGACTTTGGCCTCTTCTCCGCCGCCGGTCATGCGCAGTTGATACTTCTTGAAAGCCAGCTCTGTGGCCAGGTGGAAGAGGCGGCCCAACTGGCGCCAGCGCCGCCAACCCTGCCCCAGTAGAGCCTCCCAACGGGCCAAAAAACGCTGCCGGTAAGAGACAGTCAGGGCATAGTCTGCCGGCGAGAGAACACCGCTGGCGACCTCCTCCTTCAACTCCAGAGTTATCCATTTCTTCTCCTGCTGCGCAGCCAGAAGGATGATCACCAAAACAGTCAGGACACCACCCCAATCGGTGAAGAGGCTGAAAAGAACGGGCAGACAACTCAATTCGGCCAGAGATGTACCTATATTGTGGATAGCGTGGAAAGCGATGGCCAGACTCAGACCGAAGGGGGGCACCAGCCATTTCCCCCAGGCAGCGCGGGAGTGACGGGCAAAGCCCAAAGCCGCCCCGGTGAGGCTGGTGAAGAAAGCGTGGTTCAAACCAAAGACGATAGCGCGTAGAAAAACAACCATACCCCATTCCACCCAGCCCTCTGCAAAGAGACAACTCAGGAAATAGAGCACGTTCTCCGTCATGGCGAAACCAAAGCCCACCAGAGCCCCGTAGATGATGCCATCGAGGATGCTGTCGAACTCGCGGCGCAAGAAGACGAAAAGGCCCAGCAGGGCCATAGCTTTAGCTACCTCTTCGATCACCGGAGCCACTCCTCCGCTCTCTACCACCTCAGCGAAGAGCCCTTCTCCCAGCGCCGAGACAGGGACACCCAGGATGAGCTCTGCAATCAGGGAGAGGATGATAGCCGGGATAGCTCCCCACAGAAAGGTAACCGTCAACAGCCACAGTGGCTCCTTCTCGTAGCGGTCAAACCACCAGACGACGATTGTGTAGATAGCGGTAGGGACCACGCCCGCCAGCAGCGAAAAGAAAACCCCCAGAATGATCTCCATCCTCGTAGACAGTTGCTCACAAAACTAAAGTGTTACCGTGTTCCAAAAGCGATTTCCGCAGCCTGGCGTACATGGAAGAGAAATGCACCCATGGCGCACCCAGTCGTCCTACGATCCGCCCCTGGGCCAGGCTCCGCAAGAACTCTTCCTTGCCATCGAAAGGTGGCATCTCCACATAAGCCAGGCCGATCTCGCCGGCAGCGTGGGCGTCGCTGCCTGCGGTGACGAGCAAGCCCCTCTGGCGAGCCAACTCCTCGGCCCGCCGGTTGTCGGCCGGGAAAATAGTGCGGGCGTTAAAAGCCTCCAGTGCGTCTACCTGCTCAATGACTTCCATCAAATTGGCCCAGCGCATGGCTTCACGCCGCAAACGGTCTAACGGGTGGGAGACACCCACCACGCCCCCCTGCGCCCGAATGCGAGCAATAGTCTCCTGAGGAGAGAGGCCGCCGGGTACTTCTTCTTCCAAAAAATAGGCGATGAACTCGCCGGCGGGCGTTTTGATCTCCTCACCGACAATGACCAACTCGGGAGCCATCTCCCGCAGAGCCAGGGCCCCGGCGATAGTGTTGTGGTCGGTGATGGCCACTCTGTCGAGGCCCCGCTGCCGGCAGGTTTCGATTATGGCCTCCAATGAGGTCAACGAGTCTTTGGAATAACAGGTGTGAACGTGGAGATCAACTTTCATCTGTCAACATCCGCTTTCAACGCACCCGCCGCTGCTCCAATCGCCAGATGCGTTCCCACTCAGGCACGTCTTCGTCCTCCAGGTTGCGCCGCAGCTCGATGATCTGATCGCGCAGGATGGCCGCCTTCTCGAATTCCAACTCGGCTGCGGCCGCCTTCATCTGCTTCTCCAACTCCTTGATAAGCCGCAGGACCTCGTCCCTGGGTATCTCTCCCACCCGGTACTCGGGTTTCTCCTCGGCCACCATCCGCACCCGGTCGGTCAAATCCCTGATCTCCTTGACGATGCTGGCCGGCACGACGCCGTGCTCTTGATTGTACTTCATCTGGATAGCGCGACGGCGGTTTGTTTCATCTATGGCGCGGCGCATGGAATCGGTGATGGTGTCAGCGTACATAATCACCTGGCCGTTGACGTGGCGGGCCGCTCGGCCAATGGTCTGGATCAAGGCCCTGTCAGAGCGCAAAAAGCCCTCTTTGTCGGCGTCCAGTATGGCCACCAGCGAAACCTCCGGCAAGTCCAGCCCCTCCCGCAGCAGATTGACCCCCACCACCACATCGTAGACTCCCAGGCGCAGGTCTCGTAGGATCTCCACCCGCTCGATGGTATGAATCTCCGAGTGCAAGTAGTGGACCTTGATGCCCATTTCCATCAGATAGTCAGCCAGGTCTTCGGCCATGCGCTTGGTGAGGGTGGTCACCAGAGCCCGCTCTCCCCGCTCCACCCGCCGGGCAATCTGACCGAGAAGGTCGTCAATCTGTCCTTCGGTGGGCTTGACGATCACCTCTGGGTCAACCAAACCGGTGGGGCGGATGATCTGCTCTACCACCTGCTCTGAATGTTCCAACTCGTAGGGGCCAGGCGTAGCCGAAGTGTAGATGACCTGGTGGATGTACTCCTCGAACTCTTCAAAACGCAGAGGCCGGTTGTCCAGAGCCGAGGGCAGGCGGAAGCCATATTCCACCAAAGTCTCCTTGCGCGAGCGGTCACCGTGATACATACCTCTGATCTGTGGTATTGTCATGTGAGACTCGTCAATAATCATCAGGAAGTCGTCGGGGAAATAATCCAGCAGACACCAGGGTCGGCTGCCCGGCGGACGTTGGGAAAGGGGTCGAGAGTAATTTTCGATGCCAGGGCAATAACCGGTCTCCCTCAGCATCTCCAGATCGTATTTGGTGCGCTGTTCCAGGCGCTGGGCCTCCAGCAGCTTGCCTTGAGAACGCAGCTCCGCCAGCCGCTCCTCCAGCTCCTTCTCAATCTCGGCGATGCCGAGCAGCAACTTTTCCTGCGGGGTGATAAAGTGCCTGGCCGGATAGATGTCAATGGCTACGTGTTCGACGAGCACCTCACCGGTCAGAGGATCTATCTCCGTAATGCGCTCGATCTCGTCGCCCCAGAACTCTACCCGATAGGCGAACTCGCTGTAGGCAGGGTAAACCTCCAGAGTATCGCCCCGCACGCGGAAGCGCCCCCTGGTAAAGTTAACGTCGTTGCGCTCGTAATAGATGTCCACCAAGTGGCGCAGCACCTTATCCCGCTTGCGCACCTCACCCTGACGCAGACTGATCACCACCTTGCCGTATTCGGCCGGATCCCCTATGCCGTAGATGCAAGAAACCGAGGCCACGATGACCACATCACGGCGGGAGAAGAGAGCCTGGGTAGCGGCCAGGCGCAGCTTATCAATTTCGTCGTTTATGTCGGCGTCCTTCTCAATGTAAGTGTCGGTGCGGGGGATGTAGGCCTCAGGCTGATAGTAATCGTAGTAGCTGACAAAGTATTCCACGGCGTTGTGGGGGAAAAACTCGCGGAACTCGCTATACAATTGGGCAGCCAAGGTCTTGTTGTGAGCAATGACCAGAGTGGGGCGCTGAACGCGCTCGATGATCTGAGCCATGACGTAAGTCTTGCCCGTTCCTGTCGCGCCAAGCAGGGTCTGGTGCTTGTAGCCCTTCTCCAGACCTTCCACCAGCTTCTCGATGGCCTGAGGCTGATCGCCGGTGGGTTGAAAATCGGCCACAACCTTGAACCTGGGCATAATCCCTCACCCTCTTTACTTACCCGCACACTTTTGCCAATTGACTTCCTTCGAGCGCACTATCCCTCCAGCAGGGGCAAGGCAAAGGTAAAGGAACTGCCCATCCCTTCCACGCTCTCCACCCAGATGCGGCCACCATGCAATTCGACCATGCCTTTGGCAATAGAGAGACCCAGGCCCATGCCCTCAAAACGGCGGGTGAGACTGGGCTCCACCTGATAGAAACGATCGAAGATGCGCTCCTGCTCGCGAGGAGGGATGCCAATACCTGTGTCTCTGACCGAGACCCACACCTCATTCCCCTTTGTTTCGACCTCTACCTGGATGCGGCCTCCTTCGGGGGTGAACTTGATGGCATTAGACAGCAAGTTGGCCAACACGAGGTGCAGCTTCTGTCGGTCCGCCTCCACCATCGGCGGTTGGGGAGCCAGTCTGATGCCGATGCTTTGTCTTTTGGCCTCTGCCAGCGAGGCAAACTCGGCAGTGATGGTAGTGACGAGTTCATTCAACGAGAGTCGTTCCAGCTCAAGTTCGGCCTCGCCGGTCTCAATGTGACGCAGGTTGATCATGTCGTCAATCAACGACCGTAAACGGAGGGCACTCTGGAGGACAATCTCCACCTGTTCGCCGGCCTCTCCGGTCGCCCTCTCCTTCAGAAAGGAAATGTACCCCAAGATGATGGTCAAAGGGGTCTGCAACTCGTGGGAGGCAATGGCCACAAAATCACTTTTAAGCCGATCCAGTTCACTCAGTTCCTCGTAGGCTTTTTGAGTCTCGGTCATCAGGCGGGCGTTCTCTATGGCTATAGCAGCGTGGGCAGCCAGAGTAGACAGGGTATGCATGTCATCCTGGGTGAAAATCCCCCTGCCGGTCTTTTTGTTGAGTGCCTCCAATACACCAATCACCTCACCCTTGACTTGTAACGGAACACCCAGTATAGAGCGTGTCTCAAAATGGGTCGTCTCATCAACTTTTGAGTAGAAGCGCGGGTCCTGTCGGACATCGGGGATCAGCAGAGGCTTGCCTTCACGCACAATCCAACCGGCAATGCTACCTTCGAGAGGCACAGTGATGCGTTTCACCTCTTCACTCTTCACACCGTTGATAACTTCAAAATGAAGCTCGCCGGTGTTCTTGTCCAGCAGCATGATAGAGCTGGCTTCGGTATCCGTCAATTCTGTGGCTGCCTGGGTGATGATCTGCAACAAAGGCTCAAGCTGAAGGGTCGAGGTGAGAATCTGGCTGATTCTGAGGATGCGCTCAAGGACAGCGACACGTTTTTCCAGAACTTCTACCTTCTCTTCAAGTGTCCATTCCTCTCTTGACATTCCTGAAAGCCTCCTGGGGCAAAGTGCTGGTGAGGCCCTTGAGATTGCAACTTTCAAGGTCCGGCAGGCATTTTAAACTTCGAGGGTCATTTTCTCCGTGCGCACGCGCCCCAGTGCTTCAGCGGGAGAAACCCCCTCATCCGAAAAACGCAGGTAAAGATATTTGAACACGTCGCGAACCACGGCCGTGAGAGGAACAGCCAGGAGCATCCCCCATAGCCCGAGAGCCTCGTTGCCCACCACCAGGACAACCATTACCAGAGCCGGATGCAGCTTTACGCTCTCGCCGGCGATTTTGGGAGCGAGGAAAAGGTTTTCGACTTGCTGGATGATGATAAAAACGACCAGAGTCCAGAGAGCGGTCGTTGGCGATTGCAGCACCGCCACGAAGAGGGCAGGAATGGCACCCAGGATAGGCCCCACGAAGGGCAGGATCTCAAAAGCACCGGCTATCAACCCCAGCAGGAGGGCAAAGTCCACCCCCACTATGAGCAGGCCGACGGTGGCCATGACACCAATGAAAAGGCATAGGATCAACTGACCTCGGATATAGGCGCTGAAGATGTCGTCGGTAATGCGCAAGATGTTCAGCAAGTCGGGTTCGATTTTGTCCGGTATAAGGTCCAGGGCACTTTCTCTGACCTTGGCCTCATCGTTCAAGATGTAGAAAAGCCAGAAAGGGACAACCAGAATCCCCAAAAAGAAGCTAATTGTGCTGGAGATGACGCTGACTGTGCGCGTGAGCCCTTCCCGAAGAGCCTGCCCAATGGTGCTGATCAATCTCTCCAGACTACTCTGAATCCTCTGTTGGATGTCCAGAGGAATGAGCTCTTGATATTTACCCAGCAACTCTGCCCCCAGAGCCTGTCCTTTCACCGCTAATTCGGGCATCTGCTTCCAGAGAATTTGCCCCTGCTTGACCACAGGAGGTATCAGGAAGGAAAAGACGCCGGCGATGAACAGGATGGCTATCAGATAAACAATGAGTATGGACAGAGGGCGCGAGAGATTCCTGTCACGCAGGCGAGAAGGCATCCTGCGGTCGAGAAAGTTGACCAGGGGCAAAACCAGATAGGCAGCCACCAGGCCAATAATGTAAGGGAACAAAGCTGACCTGGCGACATAGAGCATCCAACAAATCAAAAGGAGCAAGAGAACAACCAGAATCAGACGGTTGCGTCGTGCCGGAGAAATGGAAAGTTGAGGCAACATCAGGGGACCTCCCGACCTGGTTTTGAACAACAGCTATTTCAGGCCAATGACCTCATAAGTTTGCACCGGCTGAACCCGGCCCTTGATACGAATGGAGGCAAGCTTGTGGACCTTGACAGCATCTCGCACCAACTGATAGGTAGCCTCGCTGATCAGAATCTGATGGCCTTTGGCCACTCCGCAGAGACGTGAGCCCAGGTTGACGTTGTCGCCGATGACGGTGTAATCGGTAAACTTGGAGCTGCCAACCTGTCCCACGATCATATCGCCGCTGTTGATGCCGATGCCGATGGGCACCGCCTCCTGCCCGGCCGCCTCCCAGCGGGCCATCAACTCCCTGTGAGCACGCTGCATCTCGAGAGCCGTGCGCACTGCACGCAAGGCGTGATCCTCAAGGGGCAAGGGGGCCCCGAACAGAGCCATGACTTCGTCGCCTACAAACTTGTCCAATGTACCCTCGTGCTCCATGATAATGGATGTCATGGCTTCAAAGTGCTCGTTCAGAATGGTGACCAGGCTCTCCGCTTCTGTGCGCTCGGCGACGCGGGTGAAACCGCGCATGTCGGAGAAGAGAACCGTCACTTGTGACCTCTCGCCCTTGAGGAAATCTCGGCCAGAAGCCAGGATTGCTTCCATGACCTTTGGCCCCACAGAACGCTCAAAAGCCAGGCGGAGCTTGCGCTTTTCCAGGCTCTCGAAGATAGCGGTGTCTATCTGGCTGGCAATGGCCATCAGCAAACGCTCGTCCTCCCTATCAAAAGCCCTCAAGCCGGGCCCGTTCACGGCTCCGAAAATGCCAATGATTTTCTCGCGCAGGATGAGAGGAATGCACATTATAGAGCGGACCCTGTGATCGAGGTTTTGACGATTGATCAACTCGGCTTTCCGCAAAGCTTCGTTGGCCGTCTCCTGCACCAGGCGGTAATGATCAGCGATGACAAAAATGTCACTCTCTGTGGAGGCCTTGAGTTCCAGTTGCTGGCCCGCTTCGTCAAAAAGCATGATGAAACCCACCTCAGCGGTGATAGCCTGACAGAGCTCGTTGAGGATCACATTCAGCATAGACTGGAATTCGAGGCCCGAATCACGGATGCGGTCAATCTTGTAAATCGTTTCCAGTTCTTTGTTGCGCTGCTGGAGCTGGTGATAGGTGCGGGCGTGTACCACTGCCGAGTCGGTCTGACTGACGACTGCTTCCAGCAGGTCAATGTCATCCTGATCAAAGCTCCGCTGTTCGTTCAGAAGGAGCAGCGAGCCGAGTCGCTCCCCACCGACGACCAGTGGGGCAGCCAGGAGATGATTCACACCTTGCCGGTGGAGGCCAAAAGTATCATCGAGGATAGAGACCCGCTCGATGGTCGTGCCCTGTTCTGCTGCTTTCCGGAGCGCATCACGGCTCAGTTGGCCAAAGAGTCCCCGGCGGTCATCCACCATCTTTAACTCCAGCTTCCCTGACTCTTCTCCCACCAAACTTATCAAGCACAGATCGGCGTCAAGATAGTTGGTCACTACCTGAGCAATGGAAGAAAGCAGCTTTTGCATATCCGGCGTACCATCACGGATACGGTCAATGGCCAGAATGATCTCCAACTCTTTCTCCTTCTGGGTCAACTTGCGTTTCAGGTTCTCAACGTCTTCTTTCACAGTCACTCCCCTCCAGATTGGGACCTGCGCAGCGAAGCCTGCTGCGCAAGCCCGATTGCGACCGAGGTCTTCTCAGATTCTCACAGCGGTGTGCACCCGACCTCTATTATATCATGGAAAAGCCTGGTTTGTCCATGAGTCTTGAGTGTAGGTTTACAATTCCTTAAGGCAGTCAGCTATCGCAGTCTCGAGATCCAGGCAGCTAACCCCCGGCTCTGGACGGACGAAATGGGCCAGAAACTCAACGTTGCCGGCCGGCCCTTTGAGGGGTGAGGTCATCAAGCCACGCACCACCAGGCCATGCTCCTGAGCCCAGAGGAGGACCTTGCGCAGGACGGCACGATAGACCGTTGGGTCTCTGACCACGCCCCCCTTGCCCACCTGTTTGCGGCCGGCCTCGAATTGCGGCTTGATGAGAGCCACGATCTCACCGTCAGACTTCAGGAAACCAATGACCGCCGGCAACACCAACTCCAGCGAGATGAAAGAGACATCTACCGTGGCCAGATCAACGAGTTCGGGCAAACCCTCCAGGTAACGCACGTTCACCCGCTCCATAACGACCACCCGAGGGTCGTTACGCAAGCGCCAGGCCAGTTGGCCGTAGCCCACATCAATAGCGTAGACTTTGGAAGCCCCGCGCTGAAGGAGGCAATCGGTGAAACCGCCGGTGGAGGCCCCCACGTCCGCTGCTACCACCCCGGCCACCTCGACGGCAAAGTGGTCCAGGGCAGCTTCCAGCTTCAGCCCGCCGCGGCTGACGTAAGGCAAGGTCGCTTTCAGAGTGATGTCTGCTTCTTGAGAGACCCGTGTGCCTGGCTTGTCCACCACCCGACCATCAACCAACACCTGGCCAGCCATGATCAGGCGTTGAGCCCGCTGGCGGCTCTCCGCCAACCCCCGCCCCACCAATATGAGGTCCAATCGCTTTCTAGTCACCGGCTTCATGGCTGATATAGTGGTTCGTCGTGGCGACTTCGGTCACTTTTCATCACCTGGAACAGCTAAAGCTGTCACTACGAGCACAACAAATGCCCAGTAGTCAAGCTGAAAGGGCTCACGAGTAT
>JAOZOT010000598.1 GCA_029933115.1 Anaerolineae bacterium
AAGACGCGATGGTCTCTGAGGTCCAGGGCCCCGACGTCGGTCTCCAGCATCTCCGCAGCGACGGCCAACATTTGGCGTTTGGCGTCCTCGGCTGCCCTCCGCACCGCGTTCCCGGAGACAAAGGCCGCCGCCTGAGAATAGGCCCCCTGATCCAGGGTGGTGATCTCTGAATCGGCAGAGACCAGGTTGATCTCGTCCATGCGCAGACCCAGCACATCGGCTGCAATCTGGACCATCATGCTGTCGTTGCCCTGACCGTTGTCTGCCACGCCGGAGATGAGAGTGGCTCCACCATCCTCGTTGAACTTGATGTAGGCCGAAGAACCCCCGCGGATGCCCATGGGGAAGCCAACCATCATCCCGTTGCAGCCCATGCCGATGCCCCTGCCGTAAGGGAGCTTGCCCCGCTTCTCCTTCCAGCCGGACTTTTCCGCCGCCTTCTGAATGGCCTCGCTAAGGCCGCAACTGATGATTTTGGAACCGGTGGCCTGAGTGTCGCCGGTGTGCAGGGCGTTTCTCAGGCGGATCTCCACCGGGTCAATGCCTAGCTCCTCGGCGATCATGTCCAGTTGCATCCCCAGCCCGCCCAGAAAGCCCCGACCGTGGGAGCCATACATGCCTCGAATAGGCTTGTTGGTGTAGACCCGATACCCCTGGAAGCGCACATTGGGCAGGCGATAGGTCTCCTCCCAGACCAGGAAAGGCACCGAGGCGGCGATGGGCCCGGTTGAGCTGTAGGCCCCGCCGTCCATGATGGACTTGATCTCAGTGGCTATGAAAGTGCCGTCCTTCCTCACACCCGTCTTTATGTCCACAATGTGGGAATGGACCTGGCGCACGCTGGTGAAACTCTCCTCGCGGGTGTAAACGATTCTGACCGGCCTCCCGGCCTTGCGAGACAACAGGGCAGCGATGAATTCACCGGGAAAGATGTCAGACCGCCCGCCAAAGGCCCCGCCCGAATAACATTTCCGCACCTTAACTTTGTGCAAAGGCATCTTGAACAGGTTGGCCAGGGCCTTGGCTTTGGTGTGGGGAGAGGCATTGGGCAGCCAGACCTGCAAGTTGCCCAAAGGGTCGTAGCTGGCCAACACAGCGTATGGTTCGGCCTGGGCGTAGGCGTGCTCGACGGCGGTGAATCGGTCCTCGCGGACGTAATAGGCTTCCGCAAAGCCCTTCTCCACATCTCCCACTTCGATGGGGACGAGGATGTTGACGTTGTTCTCCACGTGGTCGTGGATCTGGGGAGCTCCGGGTTGCATGGCCTCGATGGGGTCAAAGACCGCCGGCAAGACCTCGTAATCCACCTTGATCAGTTCCAGGGCTTCCATGGCTGTATCTTCATCTACAGCAGCCACAGCCGCCACCTCTTCTCCGAAGTAGCGGACCTTGTCCACCGGCAGCAGTTGCTGATCCCGGGTGTAGCGGAACACCCCCCATTTCACTCCCTCGGTGTCCTTGCCGGTGACGACGGCCTTGACGCCAGGGAGCCGCTCCGCTTTGCCGGTGTCAATGTTCAGGATTTTGGCGTGGGCGTGGGGGCTCCTCAGAATCTTGCCATAGAGCATCCGCGGGAGGACCAAATCGGCCGTGTACAGAGCTTCCCCCGTGGCTTTGGCCACCGAATCAATCCGGGGCATTCTTTTTCCAGCAATAGGATGTTCATCCATCAACTAATCTCCTCTCAAACGATGCGAATATTGCGAATCACGAATCGGCGAATGGGCGAATCGCGAATTGGCAAATGGGCGAGTCACCGCGAATGTTGAATTATGTGCGACGGGGCGAAGCCTTCTTGAGTTGGCGGCTGTGCTCGGTTATCAGCAGACCGATGATCTCATCGAGCAGAGCCAGTCGGTGTTCCAGCACCTCAGGCGGCAGTAACCGGCGGGCTCGAAAGCACCAACCCTTCGTTTCACGGGCCGACCCCAGCGCGATGCGTAGAAAACGCGCATATTCTTTGCCCCAGCCTCTTCCGTAGCCTTCCTCGATATTCGCGCAAATCGAGCCAGCACTCCGTATGATCTGCTCAGAAATAGCCCGACCTCGCCGATCTTTCAATAACTTGTCACAATCCATCCACACCAACTCGTAGAGGAATGAGGCCTTGGGGTAAGCATAAAACTGCCACACCGGCTCCGCCTTAATCCGCTCTGGCACCCCCGCCATCCACTCCTCGTAATTCATTCCACCCTCCTTCCACTCTCGAATCGGCAAATGTTCGAATCATGAGGACAACTTGATTCGCGATTCATGATTCGAGATTCGTGATTCCTGATTCGAGATTCGTGATTCCTGATTCGAGATTCGTGATTCCTGATTCGAGATTC
>JAOZOT010000599.1 GCA_029933115.1 Anaerolineae bacterium
GTCTCCAGGTTGCCGATGTAACAACCGGGCTGCGGGGTAAAATGCAGGTGGTGCTCCTTCACAGCCTCATAGTTGGAAACCCCAGGCATGATGATTTTGGCCCCGCCCCCAAAGCCGTTCATAGGATGGGGGACGATGGACCCTATCCCTATCTTCACCTCAGCCTGGGCCACAATAGGGTTGATCCTCACCTCCCCGCCGGTGGCAAGACGGCCAACGGAGACCAGGTCCTCTGCCCGGCAGTCGTGCTGGCTCACGCGGTACTGCTGCAAGACCGCCTCTCCCAACCTTTCAGCGAGGGCCTGCCGAGGCATGGCCCGGTGGGTCCCCAGGGCCACCACGATGTCAATGTCCTCGCTCCTTGCTCCTCCGGCTTGTAGCTCCTCCAAGAGGGTGGGGAGAATCTGATTGACAGGAGTAGACCGGGCCCAGTCGTCCACGATCACAGCCACTTTCGAGCCTTTGTGGACGATTTCAGACAGCCGGGGAGAGGATATGGGGGCAGCCAGGGCCCTCTCAGCCATCTCCGGCACAGTCAGGGACGGCGCTGCCTCTTCTGAGACAGCGTTTTTCAGAACTGTCCACCCCGGCGGTATCTCAAACGAGTATTTCTCCTCGCCGTAGTACACGTAATAACTCTTCACTGTATTCCAACTCCCAATCTACCCTCCCCGCAACCGTTTCGTTGCCTCCTCGTCAATGGTCAGCGTCTCGGGGTCAATGACCACCTTGTAATCCTCCCGCGCGCTTTTCAACGTCACTTTGCCGTCACGCACATCGGCCAGCAGCAGTTCAGGGTCGCGCTCCAGTGGGTCGCCGTAACCGCCCGCGCCGGGCAGCCGCAGGCTGACCACATCTCCCTTTTTCAGGACGTCCATCCCTTTGGATTTGAGTTGACGCTCTTCAGGGGTATCGGGATTGAGGATAAACTTGCCTTTGCTCCCCTCCTTGCCGCCGAAAAGGCCAAAAGGAGCGAAACGCTGCCGGTCGCCGTAGCGGGCCAGGGTGATGCCATCAACGAGCATCTCGATGTCACGGCGCACCGCCAAGCCACCTCGGTATTTGCCCGCTCCACCTGAATCAGGGATGAACTCGTAGCGGAGGATGCGCACCGGGTACTCTAACTCCACGGCCTCGATGGGCGTATTCTTGAAACGGGCCAGGTGGGAGTCCTGTCCGTCGCGGCCATCTTTGGTTGGCCGGGCACCGGCGCCGCCCCCCTGGATGTCAATGTAGACGAAACGCTTGCCCGTGACCGGATGGTAACCGCTGAAGCCACAGTTGGTGATCTGGCCGTGGGAGCCGGCCATCACATTGTCGGGCACTGCCTGGGACAAAGCCAGCATCATGGCCTCAGTGATCTTCTGGGAAGTGTTGGTGCGCGCCCCGACGGCCGCCGGCGGGTTGGGGTTGACGATGGTCCCCCTGGCCGCCTCAACACGGAAGGGTCGGTAGCAGCCAGAGTTAGGAGGTACGTGGGGGTCAATGACGGCGATGAGGGCGTAGTAGACCGCTGCGTGCACCGTGGCCAGCGGGCAGTTGATATTGCCCTTGACCTGCGGGGCGGTGCCTTCAAAGTCCACCACGCACTCGTCGCCCTTCTTGTGGATGTTGACTTGGAGCTTGATGGGTGTGTCGGTCTGACCATCGTCATCCACGTGATCCACACCGGTGTAAGTGCCATCAGGGATACGACTCAGTCCCTCGCGGATGCGTTTCTCCGAATAGTCTAGCAGCATGGCCTGGCACTTCTGAACGACGTCAATGCCGTATTTGGCAAAGATGTCTCGCATCCGCCGCACCCCTACAAAGTCGGCCGAGGCCTGGGCGCGGATGTCACCCAGGGTCTTGTCGGGCACACGGATGTTGTTGCGCAGGATGCCGAACAATTCTTCGTCTTCCTGACCCTTCTTGTACAGCTTGACGAAGGGGAAGCGCAAGCCCTCCAGGTAGATTTCGGTCAGACCGCCGGCTGTGCCACCTGGCGCCGCGCCACCCATGTCAGAATGGTGAGCGATGGAGCCCACGAAACCGACCAACTGGCCCTCATAGTGCACCGGAGCAAAAGTGATCAAGTCCATGACGTGCTGACCACCGGCGTAGGGATCGTTGAAGATGATGATGTCACCCTCGTCCAGTTCCTCATCCCGATAATGGCGGCGCAAGCTACGCATGGGCAACTCGAAACCGGTCAGCAGCATGGGGGCGTGATGGGCCTGGCCTACAGTGTTGCCGTACCGGTCGAACACGGCGCAGGTGATGTCCTCGATCTCTTTGATGATGGTCGAGCGGCCTGTGCGCACCAGGGT
>JAOZOT010000010.1 GCA_029933115.1 Anaerolineae bacterium
AAAACGTCCACCTGAAGGAAACGATACTCTTTCACCACGTTTCTCCTTTCCTCTCGAGAGAATGGGGGAGGGAGTTGGGGGACTCAAGCCCCCGGGGAGTTCCCCCGCCCTCCCCCTCAAGGGTGGGACATGCTCCCACAAAGAAGAAGGAACACAGGATATTTTGAGGCGGCGGTGACGCCACCGCCCAAAAAACCGTAAATTTTTCCTCCTCTGCGCCCTCGGAGTGGGGCAGCCTGCCTAACCACGATTGAGTGCAGAGCTACCTTTCAAGCCCACTGTGCCGGGAAGTTTCATCCCGCCCAGCGCGAAAGGTCTACGCAGTTGTCGGTACAGGGCCCGCCGTCAGTTCCATTCAATACCATGTGCACCGCTATCCTCTCGACCCGGTAGCCCCATTTCAGCAGCCGTTCCAGGGCCCAGGCATGGCGGGCGTTCACCGCTGTTGTCACTATCCGCTTGTCGTGGATATGGGCTAACGCTTCGGTCGCCTCGAGGAGGGTGCGGAAGGCGTCCTCGTCCGTGTAGCCGGGGTGCAGGGCGAGGGCCTGCACGTTTGCCCGCTTCTCACCCCACCTCTCCCAGCCGCTTACCAGCCATACGGTGCTCATGCCCACTGCTCTTGGGCCATTGGTCAGCACCAGGGTCTCGCCCAAGCCATGTCGGGCGGTCGAGGTGATCTCTTTGGAGTAATCCAGCCCCGGTAGCACTTGCCCGGTGGCTTCCCGCAGTTCGGCCAGCCAACGCTCCCGCGTTTTGGCCTCGGCCTGGGACCAGCGTGGGAGGTCCACGTGGCCTGCAGCGGGCTGCTTCAGCACTTTGCTCAGCAGAAAGGTGGGGAAACGGGTCTGGAAGCTCTGCCGCAGGTAGAGCCCCAGGTTGTAGGGGCTTCCGGGCATTGTCTCCAACCCGATCACACGGTCGGGGTCCTGGCGCAGGTACTTCAAGCTGGCAGCGATCAGCCGTTTGCCGATCCCGTATCCCTGGTATTCGGGCATCACGGCGAAGGTGCCGAACCAGCCCACGCCGCCCCAGGTGCGGGAGAAGATGAACCCTATCACGCGGTCGCCTTCTTCGACCACGAAACATCCCTCGGGATCCTTCTCTCGGCAGACCAGAATGTTGGTGCGAGTGCGCAGGTATAGTTGAGCTTCCTCACCTTTCACCTCTCTCTCCCACGCCCAGAAAGCGATGGCGTCCACCTCGCGGACGGCGTCCGCGTCTTCTTCACGCATCAGTCGGATTGTGATCATTTCCTCCTTCTTCGGGTGGTTATTTCAAGGTCAGACGATGGGCCGTGCTGCCTCTCGGCGTGGGGCCCGGCGTTCCCGCCGCCTTTTCAGCAGCGCGGTCAGCGCCTCGCCCAGGCGCCGGATGCCTTCCTTGATGCCTTGCTCGTTCTGATAGGTAAAGTTCAGGCGAAGTGCATTTTGCCCACCTCCGTCAGCGTGAAAAGCTTCTCCCACGACGAAAGCCACCCGCTGTAGCGCGGCCTCCGCCAGCAGGTCTTTGGACTGCAATCCGTTCTTCAGGTGGCACCACAGGTAAAACCCACCCGTCGGCTCGTTCCAGCGCAATCCCTGGGGTATGTGGCAGTGCAGGGCGTCCAACATCGCCTGACGGCGGCGGGGATACTCCTGCCTGAGAACCGCAATGTGTTCACCCAGCCAGCCTTGTTGGATAAAGTCGGTCAGGGCCCATTGGGCCAACGTGTTGCTGTGCAGGTCGGCGTATTGTTTTACAGAAGCCAGGCGGTCTACCACGGGCCGTGGAGCCACCAGCCACCCCAGGCGGATGCCGGGGAACAGGATTTTGGAGAAGGTGGAGAGGTAGAGCACATATCCCTGGCGGTCGAGGGACTTTAAGGGGGGTGGTGGGGGAGCGCCATAATATAGCTCGCCGTATGGGTCGTCTTCGAGGATCGGCACCTGGTATCGTTGTGCCAGGTACAGCAGCGCCTGTCGGCGCTCGCGACTCATCACTCCTCCTGAGGGGTTCTGGAAAGTGGGCAGCGTGTAGATCAACTGGGGTCGGTAGCGGGCCATCATCCGTTCCAGGACGTCCGTGCGCAGGCCCTCTTCGTCCATCGGCACCCCCAGCAGCCGTGCTCCGGCGGCGCGAAATGCGCTCAGCGCGCCCAGGTAGGAGGGCACCTCCACCACGACGGGGTCGCCTGGCTCGATCAGGGAGCGGGCGATCAGGTCAAGCCCCTGTTGGGAGCCGGCCAGGACCAGGATGTTGTCGGGTGAGGTGGTTATCCCCCGGCCGGCGGCCAGCTCGGTCAGCGTCTCCCGAAAGGCAGGGTGTCCTTCTGTGGGGCAGTGCTGGAGCAGGGCGTGACCGTGTTGTCTCAGCACCCTGTCTGTGCTCTGGGCGAAGCGCTCGATGGGGTACAGTTCGGGAGCGGGTACGCCGGCGGCCAGCGAGATCATATCTTCTTGGGAGCAAAGGGCCACCAGTTCACGGATGAGTGGGTCGCGCACCTGCTCACTGAGGGCGACAAAGTGCTCGTTCCAGGGCAGTGGCCGGGGTGGGAAATCCTCTTGGTCCCTCGTAGTGCCCGGCAGGGCGCACACGAACGTTCCGCGGCCGACCTGGCTTTCCACCAGGCCCTCTGCGGTCAACTCGTGGTAGGCGTTCGACACCGTGGTGCGGTTGACCCCCAGAGAGGCGGCCAGTTTGCGTTCTGGTGGCAGGCGGGCGCCCAGAGGCAGGTCACCGGAGAGGATCAGGTCGCGGATTTGGTTTCGGATTTGGAGGTAGAGTGGTTCGTCGCTTTCTTTGTTCAAGCTTTTTAGCATGATCGTCGTCCTTAAGAAATCGAAATGGATTAGGCCAATAGATATTCTATCGCACTAGGGGAGGGTTGTCAACAGCCAATTAATGGGCCAACTGACCGGCCAATTCTTCGCATAGCCCTTGGACCAGAGACCGGGCAGGCGACCTGAAAGCCCGGCCCGGTGGGGCAGACACCTTCACTTCTGGGATACACCCTATCTTCTCATTGACTTTATTCCTCCAATCTGCTATAATAGTACAGAGGACCCACTTGAATTGCCCGTAGACGGGATAAGCCAAGACCAGCAGAGTACGGCTCCATACATTTCTGGAAGAGCCTCGCTTGAATTGGGCAAAGGGAGCGAGGTCATTTTTTAAGGTGGATTCTGGTTTCACGTACTTCCCCCAGTTCCGGCCCAGACCTCCGTGTGATGTTCATACAACCTCTCCCCAATTCTCATGACTTATCCCCTCAGTAGGAGATATATTCTGGGGTGCTATCCCCTCGTTGGGACCTGGAACGTGGGCGCAGACTTGTTTCAGGGCTATAGCACCGGTGTCCCCTCGGCAAATTCCGAGCTACCGATTACCACGCCACATATCTGTTCTGCGTCGGCAGAGCATGCTTGATCCAACATCGAATACACGATGTTCCCTTCACCTTTCTTTGAACGTTGAACTGGGGGTCAATCATGTTAGAACTCCAACTCTTCGGCCCAAGTCAGGCCAGCTATTGTAACCGCCCCCTTCCTGGCTTCCCCAACCGGCAATCTTACCTGCTCTTGTGCTATCTGCTCCTCAACCGGCATCACTCCCACCACCGCGAGCGCCTGGCCGCCTTCTTCTGGAATGAGTATCCTACCGCTGTCTCCCGCAAATATCTACGCAACGCCTTATGGCAGCTACGCCAGGCCTTGCAATTGGTCGGTGCCTCTGCCGACGAGTACTTGCTGATCAGTGATGACAGCGTCTCCTTTTTGACCTCGAGCCGCTACTGGTTAGACGTCGAAGTCTTTGAGGCGACGGTCACTCGCTGCCAGGACCTCTCGGGATACGAATTAACGCCAGAGCAGGCCGCACATCTCGAGGAGGCCACCGATCTCTACACCGGTGATCTGCTGGAGGGTATTTACGAGGATTGGTGCCTCTACGATCGGGAGCGGCTGAGCCTTTTGTACTTGAACGCGCTCAGCAAACTGATAGCTTTCCACGAGGTCAACGGTGCTTACGAGCGCGGCCTTACCTATGGCGCACGCATCCTGGCCCGCGATCACACTCGCGAAAAAGTCCATCGGCAGATGATGCGACTGTATTGGCTTTTGGGAGACCGCAACGCGGCTCTGGCGCAGTATAAGCGCTGCGCGCAGATCTTACGCGAGGAACTGGGCATACCTCCCATGAAGGAAACCCGACTCCTCTATGAACAGATGCTTCACAGCCAGTTCGACCCCACGGGCCAACCGGCCCGTCACGGTGACTCCTCACCGGTCATGGCCAGATCAGATGCCTCCATTCCGCCGTTGACAGAGTACGCCCTGCAGAAACTCCAGCACCTCGAGGGCCTCATCGAGGAAATCAGCGTCGAGTTGCGCCACATCGAGCGCCTGATCAGCAGCTCACTGCCCGACGCCGTTTGTACCGAGAACTAACTCGACAATGCTATATGTGTCCACCAGGAAGCCGGGTTTTGCGAAGGCACCAAAACCCGGTTTCTGGCGGAAAAGACCCCCACTCCTGCCCAGAAAGGCGCCGCCAAGGCGCCGTGTGGACGGGATTCTGCTATTATGCCGGTTAGACTAACCGGCATTTTTCTTTTCTTGAGCAAAGGTCTCCTGAGCGAGGCGGGAGGGCTCGGCCAGGAGACCTTTGTCCATCGTGGGCGCGTTTGAAAAGTAGCCGGCTATTCGTATTGGTAGGGTGCACCTTGAGTCCAAGCAGTTACCCAGCCTTTTCGCCAGGAGGTGGTCACTTGCAGAGAGATACGCACTCTTTTATCGTCCGGGTTTGGCACGAGGCAGTAAATAGCAAAGGCCGCGTTACCACTTGGCGGGGTTCCATAGACCACGTGGGTAGCGACCAACGTCTCTACTTTGACGACCTGGAAGGGGTCGTGCGCTTTATCCAGGAACAGGCCGGGTTAAGCATCAGGCGCTCTGGCCGCAAGTGGAGAGCACTGGTGGCCTACATCAAACGTATGATCACCTGAGAGGGGCAATCATGCACGAGCCTGCTTCGAGCACAACCGAAAGGCCGGATATCAGTCTCAGGCATTTGGAGGCTGAACTGTTGCGCATTGACGTGCTCATCCACCGCGAGGTATGGCGCTGGCAGCAGGCCGGCCAGGACCCGACCGACGCCTTTCGCGGGCAGTACGTCTCCGATGCCGAGGCCAGCGCACTGGTCAAGCGACCTCTCGGCACGAGCTGGGGGCAGACGGTGGTCCTCAAGCCGGAGGAGAGGCAGGCCTACGCCAATGCCTTGGCCCGGGCCGAGCAGCACGTGCAGGCCCTGACCGAGGCGGCCCGGCGACAGGGGCACACTTTGCGCCTGGAGCACCTGGCGACGGCTTTCGGCCTCGACCGTTTTGACCTGGACACACTCCTGATCTGCCTGACCCCCACCCTCGACCTGCGCTACGAGCGGCTCTACGGCTATCTCCAGGACGACGTCACCCGCAAGCGGCCGAGCGTCAACCTGGTGCTCGACCTGCTGTGCGAGCCCGGTACGGAGCGACTGCTCAGGTTGTCGCACTTTGCCGACGACGCCCCCCTGTTCAGGTATCACATCCTGGAGCGCGTGTCCGAGCCGGGGCCGGGCAAGCCCCCTTTGCTGAGTCAGACCTTGGGCGTGGACGAAGCCATCGTCGCCTGGCTCCTGGGGGACTACCAGCCCCACGCCGACCTGGGCGCCCACGCCATCCTGCTGCGGCCGGAGGAAAACGAGACAGACCGGTTGCTGGCGGCCTCGTTGGAGGCGCATCTCAGGTGGGACGCACTTTGCGCTCCGGAGCAACCTCTCGTTGTCTTTTACGGGCCTGACGAGGCCGGCCAGGGGGCGGCGGCCAGGCTCCTGGCGGCGCAGGCCGGACGCCCGCTGTTGACGGTGGACCTGGAAGCCGTGACCAGGGCTGAGCAGCCCCCTGCCCGTGCCCTCCGGCTGACCCTGCGTGACGCCCGCCTGACCGGCGCCATCCCCTACCTGGCCGGCTGGGACGTCTGCCTGAACAAAGACGGCACCCCGCCACCCGACCTGTTGGCCCGGTTGTGCGCCCACCCCGGCCTGGTCATCGTCGCCGGGCGTGC
The DNA here is from genome assembly GCA_029933115.1 of Anaerolineae bacterium. Taxonomy (GTDB): domain Bacteria; phylum Chloroflexota; class Anaerolineae; order E26-bin7; family E26-bin7; genus E26-bin7. The sequence continues at coordinate 6,081 of JAOZOT010000010.1, forward strand.
GACCTGGCAGCCTGGGGGGATTGACCGGGAGCGCCCCCTGCTCTGGGTAGAATTCCCCATCCCGGCTTATACGCAGCGTCGCGCTTTGTGGCTCCATTTTTTGGGCCAGACCGAGTCGGAGGGCGAGCTGGACCTGACCGCCCTCGCCGGCCAGTTTGCCCTGACTACCGGCCAGATCCGCGATGTGGTCGCCTCGGCCAGGGACAGGGCGACCCAGCGCGGCAGCCCTCTCAACAACCAGGACCTTTTTGCCGCGGCGCGCTCCCACTCCAGCCCGCGCCTGTCCACGCTGGCGCGCAAGATCGTGCCGCGCTACACCTGGGACGACATCGTCTTGCCCGACGACCAACTGACACTGCTGCGCGAGATCGTCGCCACCGTGCGTGGACGCCCCCTGGTGCTGGACGAGTGGGGGATCGGCCAGAAGCTGGCCTCCGGCGCCGGGGTGACGGTCCTTTTTGCCGGGCCGCCGGGCACGGGCAAAACGATGGCTGCCGAGGTCATAACTGCCGAACTGGGCCTGGACCTGTACAAGATTGACCTCTCCACCGTCGTCAGCAAATACATCGGCGAGACGGAGAAAAACCTGGAACGGATTTTCAAAGAAGCCGAGAACAGCAACGCCATCCTGTTCTTTGACGAGGCCGACGCCCTCTTCGGCAAGCGTTCCGAGGTGCGCGACTCGCACGACCGCTACGCCAACATCGAGATCAGCTACCTGTTGCAGCGTATGGAGACCTACGAGGGCGTGACCATCCTGGCCACCAACCTGCGGGCCAACCTGGACGAGGCGTTCACCCGCCGTCTCCAGTTCGTCGTTGACTTTCCCTTCCCCGACGAAGCAGACCGGTTGCGCATCTGGCAGACGCTCTTTCCGGCGGATATTCCGCACGACCCGGGGCTGGACCTGCCCCTGCTGGCCCGCCGTTTCAAGCTGGCCGGGGGCAACATCCGCAACATTATCACCAACGCTGCTTTCCTGGCTGCCGCCGACGGGCACCAGGTCACGATGGAGCACCTGCTCCACAGCACTCGCCGGGAGCTGCAGAAGATGGGGCGTTTGGTCGGCGAGATGGATTTTGAATTCTAGAGCCTTTCGGGGTTGCAGGGGCTGATTCATGGGCGATCAATCACACAAAACGAGTGCCAAGCCGACCGGCGAGGCGACGAAAAAAATAAAGAACCCTGCACCGGTCGTGCAGGCCGTTCTGGAAGCCGAGCCGTTGGCCCTGTTTGCCGACCCGGTGCTACTCCAACGGGCCATGGCCGATCCGGGCGGGCTGCCGCCTGCGGCCATTTCCGGGTTGCAGCGCGCCGTCGGCAACCGGCGGGTGCAGGCCATGCTGACCCGCGCCGACCCGGCGGCCGACCTTGCGGCGCAGATACAGAAACAAGCCATCGAGGGTTACGCTGAGCGGCGAGCCGCGTCCGACGTTGCTGCGAGTGGGGTAGCGCAGCGTCGTACGGACGGTGGTGGTGGCGTCGAGTTGTCCACGGCGATGACCGAGGAGATCAACGAGGGGATGAGTCGGGGTGGTGGTCGGTTGCCGGAGGACATCCAGGCGGGGATGAAGCGCAACCTGGGTATCGCCAACCCGGAAGAGATCCAGGTGCACACCGACGAGCAGGCGGACGCGCTCAGTCGGGCGTTGGGGGCGCGGGCCTTTACCACGGGGCGTCACATTTTCTTCCGACAGGGGGAATACGATCCCGGCAACACCAAAGGCCGGGCTCTGCTCTATCACGAGGGGGTGCACACCGTTCAGCAGGGTGGGGTCAAGGGGGGTGCTCCGCAGGCCAAGATGGTGGTCAATCCTCCCGACGACCGGTACGAGCGGGAGGCGGAGGCTGTTGCGGAGCAGGCGGTGCTGGCTTCGGAGTCGGGCGGGCCTCGGTTTGTAGAGCCCGGCGCCAGGCCCAAGACCACGCCCCACATTTCGCAAAAGGACGATGAGGAAAGGGAGGAGGGGTACGGGCAACAGGCTGGGGTGGTAGTGGAACCGGTGATGGCCGGGCCGGTGGCCGGTGTTCAGCGGGAGAGGGGGGGCAAGGAGGAGCGGGAGGAGAAGGAAGAGGAGGTCAGGGAGGAGGAGAAGGAGCGAGAGCAGGAGGAGAGCGCGGAGGAGAAAGAGGAGCGGGAGAAGGAGGCCAAGGAGAAGGGGAAGGAAAGGGAAGAGGAATCCAAAGAAGAAACGAAAGAAAAGGGGGAAGCGGTTAAGGCTGAGGCGAAGGCCAGGGGTGAGGAGGAGGGCAAGCCCAAGGAGCAGAAGGCGCTTCCCAAGATACCGAAGGCGGCCGGGTTCACGCCGCCGCCGCCGAAGGTTGATGCGTCTGAGGTGGAGAGTATTGATGGGGATACGGCGGCGGCCGTCAAGTTTGACCCGGACGAATTCGAGTTTGAGGAGCCGGAGCAGGAGCCGTTGTTGCCCACCTGGGATCAGCTTGCCGAGGGGACTGTTCAACTCTCGATGGAGGAGGTACAGGAGGAGTATCGTATTCGGCTGGGGCTGGCAGCCGGTGACCCGGCGGACTTTGAGGGCATTGACCTAACGCAAGGCTTTAACGTCGAACCGGGGGAGCCGACAGAGCCCACCAAGAGCGGGCCGGAGTTGGTCGGTGAGGCCCTGGGTAAGGGCATACTGGGGGGGCTTCGAGAAGGGGCGCAGAGCTGGGCCACCGACACCTTGCTGGAAGCGGCCACCGGCAAGATCAAATACGCCGATGGCCTGATCAACCTGGCCAAGATGGCCTACGACCCAAAGGCCTGGGTGCAGGACAACGTCTTCGCCATAGGGGACAGCTTTATGGCGGTGGGCAGTGCCTTTGCGGATATTGCCTCTGAGAGGACGCCCTTTGGTGTAGTGGCGGCCACGCTCGAAGCAGTTATCGCTATCATTGATTTCATCCAATCTATCATCGGCCTCATCAACCAGATTTTGACCATGTCGCTGTGGATATCCAAAGCGCTCGTTAGCGTGAGTAACTTTTTAGTGGCCACGCTGCCACCGATAGCCGTTATCATTGCCTTTGTCCCGGTTTTCATATTCCTCTGGGTGCCCGGAGTTTTTTCTCCTATTGCCTCGTTTTTTTCCATTGCCATTAGCTGGTTGGATCCACTCAACACGGTTATCAGTCAGGTCGGCACCATGCTGGGTCTTGTCAAGTTCCAGTTGCAGCCTTTTGCCATCTGGTACCGCACGCTGGATATGCTTGCCTACCAGGGTGATTCGGAGGAGATGGAGAAAAAGCAACAAAAGTTGATGGCCAACGTACAAGGTTTCGTGCAGTTCGCAACCACTCACACTTTGGAAAACGCGAAAAACAGCACTGTGAAGGGGATCAATAAACGGCGCGATCAAAGGAAAATCAAGAAATTAGAGGACCGGGCAGCAACCGGCGATGATCCTGACCTGCAGGCCAGAATTGCGGCTAAGAAGAAAGAGTTCGAGGAAAAATACGGTGAATCGGTTGATGATTTCCGAAGCAAATCCAAAAAGCAGCTAGCAATAGGGATGGCCAAAGCGGCCGTCGCAGCGCCGGCGATGGCACTAGGCAAGGCGCTTGGGATTGGGAAAAAGGAAGGAAAGTGGGCCCTCATCGGGATTCCCGGGGGCATTGTCGCGGTTGAGAAGGGTATGAGGGGCGACATCAAAGGCAAACCTTCTGCTTCCCGACAGGAAGTAGAAGGTGCCGCGGTTGAGAGGGGTGCGAGGGGCGACGTCGAAGGCAAACCTCCTGCTCCCCGACGGAGAGCAAGAGTTGTAGCGGTTATGAAGGGTTTGGGGGCTGCCATAAAAGCCGAAGCGGGAGAACTGGCGAAAAAATTTAAGGAACGCCGCAGCGAGGTCCAGCAGGAGCTGAGGAGGGAACAGGCGGTCGTCAGGGGAAGGTCTCAAAGGTGGGCGGAGAAGGTTGCGGAAAAGATCGGCCGGAGAACGGGGGCCGAACGGCCTGAAAGAGTGTCATCGCGGGGAAAATTACAAGCTAAAATAGAAAGAGCCACCGGGAAGGCAGAAAAGTGGATTGGCGAACCCGAACCGACCGAGACCCAGCAGAAGGCTGCGGCCAAAAAGGCCAAACATCTCACCGCTCAACGAGAGGCGGAGGCTGACGCACGGCGCAAGAGAGAGCGGGCTCAGGCTGCGCGTGAGGCGGCCGATGCTGCTGAGGAGCAAGCCCGGCAAAAGCGGCAAGATGCTCAAAGGGCAGCCAAGACCAAGGAGGATCGCGAGAAAGATGCCGAGCGCTTGAACAAGGAAGCGGCCGATGTTGGGGAGCAAGCCCGGCAGAAGCAGCAAGAGGCTCGAGAGGCGGCCGACGCAAAACGGCGTCACGAGGACGATGCCAGGCGCTTGCGTGATGAGGCGGCTGCTGTCGAACATGATGCTGTCAAGCAGCGTAAAAGGGCTGTTGGGGAAGAGCTAAAGCAGAGGCGTTTGGAGAAAGAAGCTGGTGAGAGTGAGGCTGCTGCCAAAGAGAAAAGCAATGAGGCGGACCGTTTGGAGGACGGGTTGAAAGAGGCGGAAAGCCGGGCAGCGGCTGTGAGAAAAGAAGCGGAGGATAAACAGCGGGAATTGAACGATGCCCGAGAAGCGGCCAGTAAGGCCAATCAACGCCTGGAAGAGGCGAAGCGTAGAAGAGATGAGGCGGAAGAGCATTGGGATAGAGCGGTGCACGACCCAAAGGGGAAGAAAAGCACGGCCTTAAGAAATCTTGAGTTGGCCGAGAGGAGGCTGTCGGCAGCTCAAGCGGAAGCGGATGCGGCAAACAAGCGCACGGCCAAGCTCAAATCGGAATTGGACGGGATAAACGCCAGGCGCCAGGAAGCCGAACTCGAGGCCAAACGGGAGAGAGAAGCGGCTGCTAAAGCCCGGCGGGAAGCGCATCAGCTAGAGGAGGACGCAGGTAGGAAGAGGAAAGAAGCGCGGGAGGCGAAGGAGCGACGCCAAGACTTCGAGAAGCAGGCAGAAAAACTGGCTAAGGATGCGATGGAGAAACGAGCGGCTGCAGAGCAAGCTCAACAAGCTGCAGAGGACGCGGAAAAGCGGCGCAGAGAGTCCGAGGGGCAGGCAAAAGACCTGGATGATGTTGCGAAGAAGAAGCGAGAGGATGCAGGGAAAGCTCAACAGGATGCAGAGGACGCGGAAAGGCGACGCCAAGACCTCAAGCGCAGAATAAGCGAGCTTGAGCGTGAGGCCAGGAACAAAAGAGAAGAAGCAGAGTTGCACGAACAGACAGCCCGAGAATCTGAACTGATTGCCTTGAGAGAAGGTTATAGAGCCGAGCCTCCAGATGACAAAGACCTGGATGACTGGATTGACAAGATTGGCAGATGGAAGATCAGCAAATGGCTAGATGAGCCTGTGTTTGGCGGACAGCGACACGGGCCGGGTATTATCGGAACCAATATCATCTCCTGGTTGATACAGACGCCCTGGGTAGACGAGGAATACAAAAAGGCCAGAGCAAAGACAGATCAGGCCCTCGCCTTGAGAGAAGAGGGGCGCTATCAGGAGGCTTTGGACATAGTGAAAGACCTGGACGCGAAATCCTGGCAAAAGAGGGCCGACAGCCTCAAAGGGCTCCTGGGACCCCGTTGGGGGAGGGAGGAAACGATTGCTAATTTTGAGAAGCTGGCGAATGACATAAGAAGCTTCTACGTCTACGATCCGAGCAAACCTCCCCCCTCCGTCGGGCAAAGATTAAAGCTCCTGCTCAATACACTCACCCCGGGCCTTCCCGCCGGCGCGGCAAGAGTCAACGCCGGTGCAACAGCCTTTGTTGTCACGCTCATAGAAAGGGTGGGGGAAGATGTCGAGACCCCCGTCCAGGATGAGATCGCGGATTTCCCACAAGGTGAGGATAAAGTTGAGAAGGATTATTACAGTCTTTTACCGGCCGCCCAGGGGCCGATAAGCCTGGCCGTGCGGCCCAAGCCCGTGGAGTTCGAGGTCAACGGTGTGAAGCGCACCTACACGCCCAGATACTTCAAAGTGGACAAATACGAAGAGGAAGGTCTGACCAGGTACGAGGTGTGGATAGGGTACGAGTCAACGCTGCAGTTTACCAGCGCGCCGGTGACCGCTGCCATTCTTGGCGAGAAATATCGCTATGAGATCAAGACCGATGGCGGTCTTAGAAAGAATATCCCCTTCATCCCCACTGGCGGCTCTCTTCCGAGCCTATCGGATGTAGTGCGAGGGCTTCTTGGGGGGAATGCCTCCCTTATCTTCGCTACCGGCCTGCCCCCTGGGCTGGGATTAAGCAGCAACGGCGGCACTGCCACCCTCGAAGGCACACCGACCGCCGCAGGCAATTACGACGTCGTCCTGAGAGCAGAGGATAGAGCCGGATTTAGTGCTACCCAGTCCTTCAAGCTGACGGTCAGGGCGCGCCCCCAATTCACCAGTACGCCGGAGACAACGACTGCCTACAAAGGTGAGGAATACAACTATGCCATATCTGCTACCGACCCGGACACGGTAGGCAGTCGGTTGACCATCACCGCCCCTACCAAGCCCGATTGGTTGAGCCTGACCGACAACGGCGATGGCACCGCCACCCTCACAGGCACGCCGACCGATGAGCATGTGGGCGATCATACGGTTGAATTGAAAGTGGAGGACGATTATGGATTTACCGCTACCCAAAGCTTTACCTTGAAGGTGACCGAGCCGGCGCAGCCGAAGCGGGCTGGTGACGAGGGCCCGGAAACGACCGTACAGGGGAAGAAGGAAGGGTGGGGAACGCTCCCGGCAGGGCAGTCGCCGGTGGTGCAACGCCAACCGGCGGACGAAGCACGAGAGGAGGAAGAGGAAGACGAGGGTTTCATTTCCGACGCCGACATTGCCTATCAGAAGCAGTTGGCGGCCCGCGCCACGCTGCTCGAGGTGGCTCCTGAGCCGCCGCCGAACATGATTGAGCGGGTGCAGGGTGCGGCCCTGGCCTACGAGGCGGTTGACGCCGAAGAATACGACCTTGCGCTGCAGCAGCAACAGATAGGGGCGCTGATGGAGCACGGGCAAGGTCAGATGGTAGAGTTGGAGGGTGCTCAGAAGCTGACCGCGGTCAACAAGCAGGGTGTGGACGCCCAGATTCAGGATGCGGAGACCCAGATGGAGGCGCAGGATCAGATGCAGGCGGTGTTGAGCGCGCAGGAGGGTCAGGCCAAAGAGACTGCCCAGAAGGGGGCGGAGGGGCAGAATATCATTTCCAAGATATTCGGTCAGATCATGTCGGCGTTTGGGTTTGGTTCTGCGCAGGGGGCCGGTGATAATGGGGCGCAGAGTCAGTCTGGGGCGATGAAGTCTGGGGTGCAGGAGACTTCCAAGGCGACCGGTGGGGCGGCCGAGGCGACCAAGGCGGGGCAGAGCAGTGTTGCCAGTAGCCAGGCTCGGACGATGAAGGTCAAGGAGGGGGCGGAGGGTGCGCGTCAGGAGTTGGATGCTCTGGAGGACAAGTTGGCTGCGGACAGGGAGGAGAATCAGGAAGGTTTGGCGGAGTTGGGTGAAGCGGCGGTCATGAACGAGGGGGATTTGGAGAGTGTGCGTGCGGAGAAGGAGCGATTGAGGGAGGAGCACATGCAGGCTGTGGCGGAGGCGGAGATGTGGGCGGAGGAGCATCGTTTCATCCGGGAGGAGATCTTTTTCCAACTGGAATCCGAGTTGTAATGAAGCTGCGAGGGAACGAATGAGCAGTAAACTGAAGGAACAACTGGCCGAACTGGACCGTCAGATCGAAGCCATGCGGGCTGCCGGGAACCGCGCCGGAGAAGCGGCCGCTCACGCGCAAAAGGCGCTCCTCTACGCCCTTTCCATGGACTTGCAGGCGGCGGCCCAGGAAATCGCCAAAGCCGGTGTGCTGGCGGAGGAGGAGGGCGAGGTTGAAGCTTTGGCCCGGGCTCACCTTGGCCGGGGTAAAGCGTTGTTGAACCGGCCTGGCCAGCGCAAGGAGGCCCGGGACGCACTCTCCAAGGCGGCGGCGTTGTACCATACGCTGGAGGACCCTTCTGGAGAGGCCGAAGCCCTCAAGGAACTGGCCAACCTGGACATCGCGGCCGGCGATTTCCAAGGCGCAATGGAGCACATCAATAAGGCTATTGCTGTGCTCGAGGAGGGGGGAGCGGACGAGCCGGAACGCACGATCGAATTGTATCAGATGCGCTCAAGCTGTCACTTGCTCCTGGGTGACCTGGATGCGGCCTTGGCCGACCTGGACACGGCCCTGGACCTGGCTCAGCAAAGCGAGGACAGCGCGCTCGCCCTGCAAATTCGTGTGCAGCAGTATACGTTACAGAGCTTGCTGGCCGGGGGCACATCCTCCGAGCAACTCGCGGCTCTTTTGCAGGAAGCGCAGCAGGCCGGAAACTTGCAGGCCACGGCGGATATCCGCTTGCAGCAGGCGGCCAAGTCCTTTTGGGCAGGGCAGTACCGCCAGGCCCTGGAGCAGGCCCAGGCGGCGCGGCAGGCGGCGCGAGAGGCCGACGATCTCACCAAATTCATGCGCTACCTCTCGGCCTCGCTGCTCATGGCCGAGGCACAGGAGAGGCTGGAAGACCGCCCCGGGGTCCTGGCCACGCTGCTCACCTGCAAGGTGTACCTGGAAACGCACCTGGGGCCGGAGGTGGGACGCGCTATGAGCATGGTGCTGGACGCCCTGGAGCAGCGCTGGGGGCGGGAGGGCCTGGCAGAAGCCGTCCGCATCTACCAGCAACGGGCGCAGGAACAAGGCCCCTACCAGGTGTGATGGTTCTACAGGCTTGAGGGAAGAAAAACATGAGCGGGAAAAAAGTGTTAGTCAGGAGGCGCCGCACAAAGCGGCGTCGTAGGAAAGGCGACGAGGAGCGCGGGGCGCGCCGGGTGGCCGGCCCCGGGGCGGACACGTCCGGGTTGGCCGGCCTCCAGCAGCGCGTCGGCAACCGGGCCGTGCAGCGCCTGCTGGCCCGGCCTGTTGCTCAGGGCTCCTCGGAGCCCGAGCGCGAGGCCATCGCCAGGCAGGTGGTAGAGCCCGGCGAGGGAGTCCAGGTCCCCAGTGGGCCGGATTGGGTCGCTGCCTTCCCGGTCAGTGCCTCGCTGCGCGACCTCCACGTCACTTTTGAGGCTCAGGTGCGCCGTTTCGTCGAGGCGCTGGAGGAGGCCGGAGCCACCGTGGAGATTTTGACCACCCGATGGTCGCCGGAAGCCGCCTATCTCATCCACTGGGCCTGGAGGATCGCCAGGGAAAACTATGACCCGCGCCAGGTGCCGGCCATGGAGGGGGTGAACATCGCCTGGTGGCACGGGGACGTACTTTCCTCGCGGGAGGCGGCGCAAGAGATGATCGAGGCCTACGGCCTGGATACCCGCGAGGTTGCGCCTTCCCTCAACTCCCCACATATCGAGGGCAATGCCGTAGATATGCGTATCTTTTGGGAGGGGAACGTCCCCGTCAGGGACTCTGGCGGCATCGAGCACCTGATTGCCTCTGAGGCCGCAGATGGAATTGACCGCGAGTTGCTGGCGGTGGCCAGGACCTACGGGTTGGTCCCCGCCGCCTCCGGGGGAGATTGGCTCCACTGGTCCACGGATGGAAGGTGAGGGCGTGGAGCGTGAGGTTGGCCCGTAAAACGGGAGGAGGACAAAGACAATGGCACAAGAACGGACGTTAGACGAGAAGAAAAAGATACGCAAGCCGGAGCACAAGGGACGGGACAAGCGCCACGCCGGCGGTTCGGCGGAATTGTCCGGGTTGGCCGGTTTGCAGCAGCGCGTCGGCAACCAGGCCGTGCAGCGGTTGCTGGTCCAGCGCAGTGGCCAGGGCTCCTTCGAGTTGGACGAGGAGACGGCCGGGCGCATCAGCCGGGAGCGCAGTGGCGGGCAGCCGCTGGACGAGGCCGTGCAGGCGCACATGGGCACTCGCCTGGGGTACGACTTTAGCGAGGTGAGGGTGCACACCTCGTCCGAGGCCGACGCGCTCAGCCGCCAACTGGGCGCCAAAGCCTTTACCACCGGCCAGGACATCTTTTTCCGCGAAGGGGCCTACAACCCCCACTCGAGCAGCGGCCAGGATTTGCTCGGCCACGAGTTGACCCACGTCGTGCAGCAGGGCACGGGCGCGGTGAAAGGCCAGGGACGCATGACGGTCAATGCGCCCGGTGATGCCTACGAGCAACAGGCAGACGCCACCGCCAGGGCGGTCGCCGGCGGAGGAATCGGCGCTGAAGCGCAACGTCAGGTCGCGGAGGAAGAGGAAGTGCAGATGCAAGCGGCCGAAGAAGAAGAGGAAGTGGTACAGATGCAGGCGGCCGAAGAAGAAGAGGAAGTGCAGATGCAGGCCGCCGAGGAGGAAGAGGTGGCCCAGACGCAGGCCGCCGAAGAAGAGGAGTTGGCTTAGCATGATTGACGACCTGGACGAAGTGCTGCGGCAGTTATTGATCCGCGAGTTGCCCATCAAAAACTCGGAGGTTGAGATCGCTTTTGAGCAACCCAAGCGTGAGTGGTCGTCGCGGCTCAGTCGTCCCACCTTGAACCTCTTTGTGTACGACCTGCACGAGAACAACAAGCTGCGTGCCTCAAAACAATGGCGGGTCGAATACAACAGGGACGGGACGGCGGTCCAGCGGCGTCAGCCTATCCGCTTGGACGTTCATTACATGGCCACTGCCTGGGCGGCCGATCCCGGGGACGAGCATCGCTTATTGACGCGGGCCTTGATCGTGTTCCTGCGCCTGCCGTCCCTGCCGGAGGACCTGCTGCCCGAGAGCCTGCAGAACCAGCCGACGCCGATCCCGATAGAGGTGGCCCAGCCCGATGCGCTGCGCAACGCGCCCGACATCTGGAGCGTGCTGGACAACGAGATGCGGCCGGCCATCGCCTTCACCGTTACCCTGTCGCTGGATCCCTACGCGCCTGTCACCGAACCGCTGGTGCGCACGCGAGAGCTACGGGTTGGCCAGGCCGTCGTGCCGCCGGAGCCTTCGCCTTTGGCGGCCACGGAAAGCCGTACCGCCGAGGAGGAGCCGTCGGGGCCGGCGCTCCCGCAGTTGCTCGACGAACGAGCCGGGCGCGACGAGTTCTGGACCATTGGCGGCAACCTCCACAGCGAGAGGCCCCTTGAGGATTTGGAGTTGACCCTGGTGGAGCGTGGGCTGTACGTGCCCATTCTGCCTGGGGGTCGTTTCACCATTGGCAACCTCCGGGCCGGTCAGTACACCCTGGAGGTCGCGGTCAAGGGTGAGAAGCCACATCACCATCAAATCACCGTTCCTGCTCCAGACTATGACTTTGAGGTGTAGGGGTAAAGTGTGAAACGTGGTATGTGAAAGGTGAGAAAGGAGGGTCGGATAAGGGGACAGATCACGCAAGTCGGTAGCACATAAGACCGGTTATCAAACGCGCCTATGGCGCAAAACAAGAGGAGGTTTGTCATGCCTGAATATCTATCACCAGGAGTTTACGTCGAGGAAATAGATACCGGCCCCAAGCCCATCGAAGGGGTTGGTACTGCTACCGCCGTTTTCATCGGGTTCACCGAAAAGGCCCAGAGCACGGAGCGGGTTGATGGCGGCTTTGTCACCAGGGATCTGCTCAACAGGCCGGCCCTGGTGACCAACTGGAGCCAATTCCTGGAGCGTTTTGGCGGCTTTGTGGACGGCGCCTATCTGCCCCAGGCCGTTTACGGGTACTTCCAGAACGGGGGCACGCGCTGTTACGTGATCAGCGTCAAGACGATGCCCAAGGCCCAGGCCGCCCTGCTCAACGAGGAGGGCAAACCCCAGTTGGTTGTCCGGGCCAAGCACGCCGGCCTGGAGGGCCTGCGCCTGCGGGTCAAGGTGGATGTGCCCGAGCTCCCGGCGGCCAAGACGAAGGGGAAGGCCAAAGAGGACGAAGAGCCTGCCCCGGCCGGGAACCCTGCCTCACCCTTCACCATCACCGTCGAGCGCCAGGGGGTGAGCGGCGGCTGGCAGGTCAAGGAAATCTTGCGGGATGTCACCCTGACCGAGGTGAAGCGGGAGGACGGGGGCAAGGAGGTGCGCGTCGCCTACAAAGACAACAAGGTACCCCAGTGGATCGAGCTGGTGGTTCCGGAAACCAGAGCCTCCCTGGCCAAGCTATGGCCTCGGGCTCAGCAGCAGTCTCTCAACATCGAGGCGGGGCAATTGCCTGCGCCCACGGCCGAGGATTTCCAGGGGGATGTGAGCGAACGGACGGGGGTAGAGGGTCTGGAAGCCATTGACGACGTTACCATCGTCAGCGCGCCCGACCTGATGAGCTCTGTGTCCGGTCAGGCGCTCGATCTGGAAATGGTCAAGGCCGTGCAAAGCATGATGATCGCCCACTGTGAGCGCATGGGAGACCGGGTGGCGATCCTGGACGCGCCGCCTGGCCTGTCGCCGCAGGAGGTTCACAAGTGGCGCACGGACATCGCCGCCTACGACTCCAGCTACGCCGCGCTCTACTATCCCTGGATTCAGGTGAACGACCCGGTGCACAAGCGCCCGGTCTACATCCCGCCCTCGGGGCACATGGCCGGTATCTGGGCTCGCAATGACATGACGCGAGGCGTGCACAAGGCCCCGGCCAACGAGGTGGTGCGGGGTGCCACCGGCCTGGCCTACAACGTCACCAAGGGGGAGCAGGACATCCTGAATCCCAGCGGCGTCAACTGCATCCGGGCTTTTCCGGGGATGGGCATCCGGGTTTGGGGGGCGCGCACCCTGGCCAACGATCCTGCTTGGCGCTACCTCAACGTCCGCCGGCTGTTCAACTTTGTGGAAAAGTCCATCGAACGGGGCACCATGTGGGTGGTCTTTGAGCCCAACAACCCCAGGCTGTGGGCCCGGGTCAGGCGGGACGTGACCGCCTTTTTGACCATGGTCTGGCGCACCGGGGCCTTGTTCGGCTCTACCCCTGACCAGGCCTTTTACGTCAAGTGTGACGAAGAACTCAACCCACCTGAGTCACGGGACCTGGGGCGTTTGATCATCGAGGTCGGCCTGGCTCCGGTCAAACCGGCCGAGTTTGTCATCTTCCGCATCAGCCAGTGGGCTGGCGGTGAAGTCGGCGGCGAGGTCGAAGCCGGCGGGGAAGCCGGGGGAGAATAACCCCAACGTCAAAACTTAAAAGTTAGGAGGTAAATCATCATGGCAACACCAGGAGGACGGGAGTCAGATCCTCTCATCGGTTATCAATTTCGCATCGAGATTGACGGGCCCGTGGAGGTCACCGGCTACTTCACAGAAGTCACCGGCATCGGCTCGGAGCACGAGATCGTCGAGCACAAGGTTGTAGACGAGCAGGGCAAGCCCGTCGTCCAGAAACTCCCGGGGCGTCTGAAGTGGGAGGACGTGGTTCTCAAGCGCGGGATCACCGATGACATGGGCATCTGGGACTGGCGCCAGAAGGTCGAGGAGGGCCAGATGGACCAGGCGCGTGCCAACTGCTCCATCATCATGATGGACACCAACGGTTCGGACGTGGCCCGTTGGGATCTGGTAAACGCCTGGCCCTCCAAGGTCACCGGCCCTACGCCCAAGTCCGACAGCAATGAGTACGGCATCGAAGAGATGACCATCGTACACGAGGGTATGGAACGGGTGACGTAGGTCAGGAGATAAGCTATGAGCCTGCAGACTGAATTCGAGTTCACCCTGCCGCGTGGGTACGTGGACCGGGATGGCAACGTGCACAAGCATGGCATCATGCGTCTGGCGACGGCGATGGACGAGATTGCCCCCCTGCGTGACCTGCGGGTGCGAGCCAACGAGGCCTACCTGGTGATCGTCCTGCTTTCGCGGGTGATCGTCAAGCTGGGTGATCTGCCCAACGTCACCCCCAGGGTGATCGAGAATCTCTTCGCGGCCGACCTGGCCTATCTCCAAGCGTTCTACCGTCGCATCAACGAGGAGGGGACAACCACCTTCCCGGTGACGTGTCCAGAATGTCAAACCGAGTTCGAGGTGGATTTGGCCAGCCTGGGGGGGGAATAAGCGGCTACCCCCTCGAGCGTCTGCACGAGGAGGTAGCCTACATCGCCTACCACTTTCACTGGCCGCGCCGCGAGATCCTGGAGCTCGAACACCGCGAAAGGCAGCGGTGGGTCAAGGAAATCGCCAACATCAACCGTCGCCTCAACGAGGCCAGCCGGCGATAGGGCGATGTAGGTCAAGATGCGCTCTTGACTACTCCTGCCTACGGCGCGTCCGTTGGCCCTTAGCGGTTGGCTTTGGGGGGCAGGCTCGCCCTGGCCTTCTGTAGGGAAGATGCCCCCCGGTCTCCTCTCTTTTGTAAGGGGAAGTGAGCCTGATGTCATCACTTGCCGACGACCTCAATACGTTTCGCCTCTTCAGGGGCTTTCCGCCCCGAGACGACTCGCTCTCTGGCCCTGCCGGCAGCGGTGAAGAAGCGGGGCCGGCAGAGGAACCGTCCCCGGCCGGGGAAACCCCGGCCGAGCCGGAGATAGACCTGAGAGCCCTGGCCGAAAAGGTGTACGCCCTCCTCGGGCAAGAGGCCAGGCTGGAGCGCGAGAGGCTGATACGGAATAAACCTTGGTAAAGGAGACTTTTATGGCGCAGACAGATTCGATGCCCGCAGGGAACGTCACCTCGAGCCGTCGGAGGCTACCCAAGATGGATTCGACGCCCGCAGGGAACGCCACCTCACGCCGTCGGAGGCTACCCGGGACGGATTCGACGCCCGCGGGGAACGTCACCTCACGCCGTCGGAGGCTACCCGGGACGGATTCGACGCCCGCGGGGAACGTCACCTCCAGCCGCCGGAGGCTATCCGGGATGGATTCGATGCCTGTGGGGAACACCACCTCCGGCGCTCGGAGGCCGCCCCGGCGAACGGGCTCGATGCCCGACCCTATACCCTCCTTCAGGTTCCGCGTGGAGCTCGATGGCATCATCGAGGCCGGGTTCACGGAGTGCAAAGGGCTGGGTATGAGGTGGAAGGTGTTTCAATACAAGGAGGGAGGCGTCAACGACTACGCACATCAACTGCCCGAGCGCGTCGAATATTCCAAAATCACGCTGAAACGGGGAGTCGCCTTGTCGTCGGCGCTTTGGCACTGGTGCCAGCAAGGCATACTCGATGGCCGGGTAAGCCGCAAGAACGTGTCCATTGTCCTGTTCGACAAGGTTGGCGAAGAGCTCAGAGAAGTTAAGCGGTGGAATCTGAGAGACGCTTTCCCCATCAAGTGGAAAGGGCCCGATCTCAGGGCCGACAGCAAGAAGGTGGCTATCGAGACCCTGGAGATCGTCCATCATGGGTTGACGTTGGATGAAGGAAGATAAAGGAACCCCCAACGTGGTACAGGACACCGAACAGCCTGACCACATTGCCCAATCTGTGCTGGCCCTGACCCGGCGCACGCGACGGGCACTGTCCCCCTGGGTGCGGCGCTGTCTGGGAGTGGAGCACGAGGCTGCCGACGTGCGCCGGAGGGGCGCGCCGCTCGCCGGTCCTGCGCTGCCCCTGCTGACCCGGCAGCCGGAACGGGCCGGGCGCCATCGCGGGCCGCGCCAGACTGCTTTTACCGTCGCCTCCACCCGCTCGTTGGCGGGCCGTGTGCAGCGCGCGGTGGAGGAGGGCACCGTCTGGCGACCCGACGTCGGCTCGCTCAAACCGGCCATGGTGGCCCGTTTTGCCGACGCCATCGTGGGCCGCTTCCCGCCCATCGGCGACAGGTATCGGCCGCGCCCGCCCGAGGCCGAGGCAGCCCCGGAGCTCGAGTTGCCCCCGGCCGGCGGCTTCATGGCGCCGGACCTGGGACCTGAGCCCTCCCTGGAGCGGGACGTTGCTCCCGCCCCGCCACCTGCTCCGCCGCCTTTGCCCGGCCAGGCTGCGCCCAAGGTCCGGCGAACGGTGGCACCGCCCCCGGCGACAGATCGCCCCGGCCCGACTTTTCCGAAAGGAGCGCGCCTGTTCGCCCGGGTCGAGGAGCTACCTGCGGAGGGGGAGAGCCCAACGGGGGATGAACCTCCAGAGATGCCCGCGGAGGGCGAGCCCTTGGGGAGACAACCGGCCCAGGCCGGGCCTGCCCGGACGGACCGGGACGCCGAGGCGTCGGCCGGCGCCGAGCAAGCTGCGCCTGCGGAGCCGGCCCGGCCTCAAATCGAGCGGAAAGCGCCTGAGCCTTCCCTCCCTCGTCCGGCCCGGCAGCGAGAACCGTCCGTCAGGCCGCCGCGAGAGTCTGCTCCGGCCTCGGCTGCGGAAGGAGCGCGGCTGCTGACGCGGTTGGCCTCTCCTCGCCGGTTGCCGCTGACGAAACCGCCGCCCCTCACCCACCGGCAGGCCACGGCCCACCTCGTGTCCAGGGGCTGGCGTTTCAAGCGCAAAGAGAGCAGCGCCCCGGCTGCTCCCGACCTCGTCGCCCGGGCGGTGGACGACCTGGAGGGAACCACGGGCCCGGGGCGGCCCCTGGCGCCTAAACCGCGCGTCATGATGGAAAGCGTCCTGGGCCGGGACTTCAGCGACGTGCGCATCCACACCGCTCGTCTGGCTCCCCTCAACGTCCAGGCTGCGACCAAGGGGCGCGACGTCTACGTTGAGCCGGGGCAGGACCGCTTTGAGACGCCTGAGTCGTTATCCCTGCTGGGGCACGAGTTGACCCACGTGGCTCAGGGGGGAGGGCTCGTCAGCACCAAGCCGGTCGCGCAGACGGCCATCTTGCCCCAGGCGCGGGCCCCGGCCCGCCTCGAGAGCGAGGAGGCCGAAGCCGAGAGCGCCGAGCAAACCGTCCTGGACCTGTTTCAACCGGCGACGGTGCAGCGGGCAGAAGCAGCCGAAGCCGACACCGGCCTCTCTCTGCCCGTCTCGTCCGTGGACCGGTCGGCCTCGGCGAAGTGGGTGCAGCGCCAGCCGTTCACCTCTCCCCTGGACACCTGGGAGGGGGAAGAGGCACTGGTGGAAGAGGCGGGAGAAGCGGAAGAAGAGGTGGGGCTGCCGGAACCGGAGGAAATGGAAGACGAAGAGGACTACCTCTCGGAGACAGAGGAAGAAGAGGAAGAGGAGGAACTGCCGGAAGAGGAAGAGCCCAGAGAAAAGCTTGACCTGGACCGTCTGGCCCGACAGGTCTACCCGCTCATCAAGCGCTTGCTGGCCGTGGAGCGCGAGCGCATGACAAGATAAGTGTGAGGGGAGTGACAAGATGTCTTTGGAAAAAGTTCAACTACTCAAGTGGACCGGCAGGAGGTGGGAAAACGTCTTCGGTGACGACGCTGCCGATCACGCTGCCCGATTCAACCCGAACAAGCTTCAGCTCAGCAAGGGAAGCACGTGGCAGACGGAAAAAGCCCCGTTGAGCAACATTGGCAAGACCACCTTTGGCGGTGGCGACCCGATGCGCCTGTCTATTGAGTTGTTCTTTGACACCACGGCGACGGGCGTAGACGTGCGGCGGTATACCGGCCCCCTCCTGGAATTGGTGATGATCCCTCTGCAAGAGATATCCAGTGCGAGGCCCGTGATGCAGAGCATGTTAGCCACGGCCGCCGATGAGGAAGCGAAAGAGAAGGTCACAAAGAGTTTATACGAGAGCCATCATCCCCCCAAGTGCAAATTTATATGGGGACGCTTTCAATCCTTCGAAGCCTACGTCGAGTCGGTTGATACCACGTTTACCATGTTCCTCCAGGATGGCACGCCCGTGCGGGCCAGGGTCAAGCTTAAGCTGAAGCAGATTGAGGAGACGGGGCTGTATCCACCCCAGAACCCCACCACGCGCAGCGTGGCCAGAAAGACGTGGGTGGTGCGCGAAGGACAGCGGTTGGACTGGATCGCCTACCAGGAGTATGGGGATCCGGCCCTTTGGCGTTACCTCGCCCAGGCCAACGACCTGGATGACCCCAGGGACCTGCGGCCGGGGCAGGTCTTGGACCTCACCCTCGTAGTGTAGCGGAGAAGCGCAGGAGCAAGAGCCATGCCAGGAGCGGATGCCACACCCCAATTCCTTATCACCATCAACGGTCAGGCCGCACCCCCGGAACTGATGTGGGATCTGATCGAGATCGTGGTAGACGACAGTTTGCACCTGCCGGACATGTTCATCATCCGGCTTCACGATGGAAACTTGCGATGGGTGGACTCGGACCTGTTGGCCGTCGGCGCAGAGGTGCAGATCTCGGCCGTGACGGCGGACACGGCCATCCAGCCGGGAGCAGGCGCTCTCTTGATCACGGGAGAGATCACCGCCCTGGAGCCGAACTTTGCCCAGACCGGCGAGCCCACCCTGGTGGTGCGCGGCTACGACCGGGCCCACCGCCTGCATCGCGGCAAAAGGAACCGCTCTTTCTTGCGGGCCACCGACAGCGAGATAGCCCAAAAGATCGCCCAGGAGGTCAAACTACAGGCCCAGGTGGACCCGACCTCAATCGTCCACGATTACGTCTTTCAGGACAACCAGACCAACCTGGAATTCTTGCAGGCGCGGGCGCAGCGCATTGGGTACGAAGTGTACGTCAAGGACAAGACACTGTATTTTTGCCGGCGCCAGGAGAGGCCAGAAGCAGGCCCAGAACTGGTATGGGGGCTGGCCCTGCGCGACTTTCGACCCCGCCTGACGACTATGAACCAGGTGGACGAGGTCATCGTCCGCGGGTGGGATCCCCAGACCAAGAGGGAGGTCGTGGGCCGGGCCACGAGAGGCCAGATCACGCCCCAGGTCGGGGTGGCCGAGTCGGGAGGGGAGTTGGCGCGAAGGGCGTTCGGGGTTTCGGCCCAGGCCGTGGTGGTTGACCGCCCCGTGGCCAACGTGGACGAAGCGAACGCCATGGCCCAGGCACTGTGCGACGAACTCAGCGGCGATTTCATCCAGGCCAAGGGGGTCTGCTTTGGCAACCCCCAGGTGCAGGCCGGTCGGATGGTCACCATCCAGGGGGTGGGCTATCGCTTCAGCGGACGGTATTTCGTCACCTCTGCCACGCACGTCTACAACGCAGACGGGTACGAGACGCTTTTCAACATCAGCGGCCGCAAGCCCGATACCCTCAGCACTCTGCTGGAGCGAGAGGATGGCGCCGGCCGGGGCTGGGGGATCGCTATCGGCCTGGTGACCAACAACAGAGACCCAAGGGGCCTGGGACGGGTCAAGGTCAAACTCCCCTGGCTGGACGACAACGAGGAAAGCACCTGGGCCCGCATAGCCAAGCCCGGGGGGATCTTCTGCCTGCCGGAGATCAACGACGAGGTTCTGATCGCCTTTGAGCACGGCAACATCAACCACCCTTACGTGCTGGGCACCCTCTGGAACGGAAAGGACAAGCCGCCCCTGCAGGGCCAGCAGGCCGTGGGCAGTGACGGCAAGGTCAATCAGCGCGTCATCCGCTCTCGCAGCGGCCACGAGATCATCCTGGACGACTCGAACGGCCGGGAAAAAGTGATCATCCGCGACAAAACGGGGGAGAACCGGATTGTGATTGACTCGGCGCAGAACACCATGTCCCTCAAGGTCAAGGGCCGGCTCCACCTCGAGGCCGACGGCGAGGTCAGCATCAAGGGCCGGAACGTGGTCATTGAGGGCGCTCAGAAGGTGGACGTGAAGGGCCAGACCATCAATCTGAACTAAGCCGGCCCCCTTGATCGCCGAAGGTCTCCCGACCGGGAGAGAGAACGCTCGTAGTGGCGACTTTAGTCGCTAATCGCCGGCGCCTTGAGCTCCAAAACGACTTCAGTCGCTACTACAAGCGGAGAACGCTCGTAGTGGCGACTTCAGTCGCTGACGCGCAGACTCTTTGAGGAGAGAACTATGGGTCAACCGGCCGCCAAGCAAGGTGATCGAATTGTGGCCACAGACACCCACGTTGTCATGGTTCCTTCTGTGGGAGGAGAGGTGCCGACCCCGATGCCCCATCCTTTCAACGGCCCCATCAGCGAGGGGCTCAGCCGCGATGTCAGAATCATGGGGAAACCGGCCGCTGTGGTGGGCAGCGTGGCCATCAATACCCCCCCTCACGTCCCGAAGAGCGGCAGATTCCAGCGGACCCCCAGCAACCGGGGCGAGATTATCACCGGCAGTCGGACGGTCTTTATCAACGGCCAGGCGGCGGCCCGGCACGACGATGCAGCCAGAACGTGCAACGACCCCACCGACCTGCCGGTGGGCAAGGTCGTGGCCACGGGCACGGTGTTGATTGGATAGTTAGCGCGAGTTGCAACTGTTTTGAAAGGAGGCCCTTTCGTAATTCACCCGCAGAGGGGACGGCTACCCTCCCGCCGGCTTGAAACTCACTTTGGCAGCAGACTGCAAGCCACCTCACGGGCATGACCTCTTGGCGGGGATACCGCCTCAGCCTGCGGGAGGGTGAACCCCCGCGAATTATGAAAGGCTCTCTTGAAAGGACAGGCCAAGCAGATGGATAACAGAGATTTTCTGGGCAGAGGGCTGGCTTTTCCCCTTCAGGTCAACCCCCGGGGCGAGATCGCTCTGGTCAGCGGCGAGCGCGACATCGAACAAGCGATCCGCATCATCCTGGGGACCGCACCCGGCGAGCGGGTGATGCGCCCCGAGTTTGGGTGCCACATCCACGAGTTGCTCTTTGCGCCGCGCGATGCGGCCACGGAGGCGCTCTTGACCGAGTACGTGAAGCAAGCCCTTGGGCGCTGGGAGCCACGCATTGACGTGCGAGAAGTAAAGATCGCCCCTGACCCGCGCCATGACGGGGCTGTGTTCATCGAAATTTCTTACGAGATCAAATCCACCCACGATGAGCGGAGCATCGTCTATCCTTTCTTTCTCACCGGAGAGGAGTAGGTCTGTTCAATGACGGCCCCCTCCACAGGTTGGGGAGGGGGAGGCTGCTGAGGATCACCAAAGGCACGAGAAGGGAGGAAAGACCCTGGTGGCTCGAATGACTCTCTCGCAGGGCCCGCAGCCTGTGGGAGGGGTGAGGTTCAATTTAAATCTAGTTAGGAAGGAGGCAGATCATGTTCAGCAAACGATCGCGGAAACTTATTCTGGGTTTCAGCCTGGTGCTGGCGCTGGCCGGGGTGGCTGCTTTGCTGTGGCTGTGGGGACGGTTGCCCCAGAGGGCCTTTGCCCAGGGGCCGGGCGAAGGTGGCGTGGGGGGTCAGGCGGCGATGGGCACGGCCTTCACCTACCAGGGCCGGCTGCTGACGGGTGGCAGTCCGGTCAGCGACACCTGCAACTTTCAATTCACGCTGTACGACGCGGCCGGCAGCCCCACTCCAATCGGCGGTCCGGTGACCAAGACGGGGGTCTCTGTGAGCGACGGTTACTTCACCGTGCCCGACCTGGACTTTGGGAGCGGGGCCTTCAACGGTGAGGGGCGCTGGTTGGAGATAGCGGTGCAGTGCAGCGGCGACGGCAGCTACAACCCCCTCAGTCCGCGGGTGGCCCTGAACCCGGCGCCGTATGCTCTGGCCCTGCCGGGGTTGTGGACGCAGCAGAACGCCACCAGTCCCAACCTCATCGGCGGCTACAGCGGCAACAGCGTGGGGGATGGAGTGTACGGAGCCACCATCGGTGGTGGGGGCGCGAGCGGAGGCGTCAATCGGGTGACCGCCAACTACGGCACCATTGCCGGGGGGTACAACGTCACCGTCACCGCCGTTTACGCTGCCGTGGGCGGGGGCCGGGTCAACACCGCGGGCGGCGATCACGCCGTGGTGGGTGGGGGTCGGCGCAACACCGCGGGGGGCAACGCCAGCGTCGTGAGCGGAGGCCGGGACAACACTGCCAGTTCCAATTTTGCCACCGTAGCCGGCGGCTATCAAAACACCGCCGATTCTCTTTACGCCGTGGTGGGCGGGGGCCACCAGAACGCCGCCCACAACTATGCTGCCGTGGTGGGTGGGGGTGAAGGCAATACCGCCGGAGGCGATTACACCGTGGTAGGCGGGGGCTACCAGAACGCTGTCAGCGGCCTCAAGGCCACCGTGGGTGGGGGCGAGAGCAACCTGGTCACGGCGACCCACGGCACCATTGCCGGGG